>CAMCYV010000001.1 GCA_945885645.1 Bifidobacterium breve
AACTGCCACACCTTGCGCCACACTTTATCCACTTCACGATCATGGAATTCGCGAGAGATGTACCGGTCAATGTCCATCGGGGCAGTCCCGAGATCCTCATTGATGTCGTATCGAAGTGCCGCTGGTACTGGACGTGAGTCTTCATCGAGATATGACTGAACACTGGTCCCCGGGGATCGCGGACTTGGTGGCTCAGTTGATTCACGCTGGGGAGATGCGAGTTCGGTCATAGCTGATGTGCTCCTTGCTTACGGGTATCAGAATTATGTCCCCGATGTTATAGGACGTCAAATAAAGATGCTTGCCCAACAAGGAAAGGGCCCGACCAAATTGGCCGGACCCTTTCCTTTACAGCGAGTGCTTGAGACTTACTTTACGCCCCAAAGCTTCTTGAACTGATTTACATAGTCCTTGACGCCCAAGTAGTCACCCTCTGCAGTGAGGACCAACGACTTAGCATTTTGCTTGGTCAGGATCTGTGTTGGCAATTCGTTTGTGACGTATGGCATACCGATCGAGTTACGGGCCATGCTGTCCACGACACTCCAACCAACGATGGGGAGTGAGTAGCCGGTCCATGCTGATTCGGTGCCGTCCTTGAGTCCCTGGATATTTGCCTTACCAGCGGTCAAGCCACCGATTGCAATTGTAGGGTTTTTCAGAGCGGCAGAGACACCCGTGACCCAGCCACCGAGGTCGGAGACGAGCCAGTTGGTACCTGGGTTTGCTGCAACAATGTTGACTGCTGCTTGAGGAACCTTACCCGCGAAGATGTCGGTCAACTGCTGATCATTTTCTTCGTATGTGCACTTGGTTGGGCACAGCTTCTTCAGGTTCTTGGCGTAAGAAACGTCGAAGCGACGAAGGATTGGGTACAAAGGAACCGTGATTCCCTGAGCCTTAACGTTGCCCTTTGTTGCTGCAACCGAGTAGGCAGCGATCATCTGGCCCCAAAGGTCAATTGTCTTTGGACCGGCAATGTGGGTGTCCTTGAGTGCTGATGTTGGCTTGCTCATGCATGCAGAGCAGATAACGACAACACCCTGCTTCTCAGCCTTGGTCAGAAGATCTGACAGGGTTGATGGCTCAATACCGGAGATGTGAATGTAGTTTGGCTTGAGTGACAGCGCCTGGCTGAAGAGTGAGCGCTGGGTTTCAGGGCTAACTGCGCCAACGAGTTCTTTGTACTTCCAGCCGAGTGTCTTGGCCGCAGCATCGATTGCTTCATCGAGCACCTTGTTTTCATCGCCACCGTTTGAGAGGGCCACGACAAACTGACCCTTTGGTGGAACAGACTTCAAAGGTGTGGTGATCCCAATGCTTGTTGGGGTCTTGTTGTACTTGTCCACAATCGCCGCGGCAAGGGTTACACCCTTATCCTGCGAATTTGCAGCAAAGGCTGCGGGTGCGATACCCGAAACCAAGAGGGAAGCGGCTCCTATAAAGGCTACCGCCGTGGTTAACTTACGCATTGACACTCTCTTCCATTAGTGGGACTTGAACGACGTTCGTCGCGTAGACTACCCACAAAATTCACTTCTGGGTAGTCAGTTATTCATTTTGTTATAAATATACGGATATCCTACTAAAAAACGGACAATTCGACCAAGAAAAGGCCGTAAAAACCCAGTTTGGCTCCCGCAACCTATTTCCTCGTTACTGGTGCTAGTTACTCGTCCAGGAGTTACTTCACACCCCACAAGGCGGTGAAGAGCTCGCGGTAGTTGGCAATACCCAGATAATTGCCGTTCTCATCGAGTACAGCATCAGCGACGTTGGTGACATTGAGGAGTTGACTCGGGAGGAGTCCATCAGCTGGTGCGTCACCCGCGAGCACTCGCGCGAACTGGTCAATAACCCGCCACGCCATCACTGGTACGGGCAGAGCCGTCCACGCCTGCAAGGCAGCAGCTGCTTCTGGGGTTGCTTCCGTTGATCCACTTTCCGGTGGGACCGCACCCGATGCAGCGAGGTCGACCAAGGATGTGATGTCTCTAGCATTAGCACCACGGCCGATGAGAACCGTTGGTTCCAACACGAGTGCATCGGCCAAAGCCGCGGGGACATCGGTGGAAAGCTCCCCTGAGTCAAGGAGTGCCCAGCGGCCCAGGCTCGTGCTCATTGTGTCCGCGATAAACGTGGGCACCATGCTGAGATCGGTCGTATCAACCTCAGATTCAATCGCGGAACAATCGCGGCACAAGCTAGCCAGAGTGTTAACGAATTCGGCATTGAAAGTTACCAGAGCTGGCACGGGAAGTGTGAAAACCTCTATGCCGGCAACTTCTTCTGCCGCCTGATTGGCGATCACGTAACTCGCAAGTATTTGACCCCACAGGGCATTTTGTGCGTCGCCATCAATGCTTGTGTTCTTGATGGCACCCGTTGGCTCGCCCGAGCATCCGGTACAAATCACGGCTACACCCGCAGCCTCAGCGTCCGCCAGTTGGGTGGCTAGAAAGTCAACGTACCGACCGGAAATCCGGATACCCGCCGGGTTGAGTGCGAGGGCTTCTTCGAATGCTGCGGGCGCCGATTCCACTGTTTCCGCTCCGGGAACCTCGGTGAACTCCCAACCGATTGCCGCGGCCGCCTCGGCCATGGAGGTATTGAGCAAGGTATCAAATTCAGAACCGTCGGAGAGACTGACAATCAGTGAGCCAGCAGCCGGTGGTGCCGTAAGTGGGACATCCACGCCAATGCTGGTGGGTGCGAGAAGTGCCGAAGCGAGGAGTTCAGGATCAACCGCGGTATCCGCGGCGGTTTCTTCACCGGCCACGGCCGCACCCTCGACAAAATTGGGGTCATCAGCTGGCATGGCGCAGGATGCTAAAGCCAAAGTGGCGGAAAGGGCAACGACAACCGAAAGCATTGACCGACGCATGTGACTCTCTTTCAAAGATGTTAACGACTGAAAGCCCAAAACTACATGCACGTCCAATAAATTGTCTCAGCGACTCGGTTTCAACTTGATCACATTAAGCACGGCATGCGGGCTGTGGATCACTTGCTATTGTTGTGGCTCATCCATGAATATCCCGTCCCACCCCTGGAGTTCAATGTCCTTCGAAAGTGCAACGTCCTTCGAACTACCCCTAGCGGCTCTCGACCCTGAAGAGATTGCCGATTTGCGAGCCACCGTGCGCTCGGCTGCAACAGAGTCGGGTTACCCAACCGCAGTGCTTGAACTCGAAAAATCAGAGACTGGTCTGGACCTCTCACTGTGGTCACTGCTCGCACAAGACATCGGGCTTTCTGCGGTCGGACTACCTGAGTCTGCGGGGGGTTTGGGCGGCCTTGCCGAAATTTTGGCGGTGGCTGAAGAACTGGGTGCCACTTTGGCGCCCGTTCCCTTTATTACGAGCACGGTTCTGTGTGGCCAAGTTTTGGCTGCATGTGATGAAAGTGCAGCTCCCTTTCTTGAGCGAATTGCCGGAGGTGAAATTGCTGCTCCTGCTGTAACGAATGCGCGCGGCCTGTGGTCTGCCAGCGATATTTCATGTACGAGTGATGGTGAGAAAGTTTCGGGTACGGTTCGATTCGCACCATTTGGTGCTAGTGCAACTTTTTTTGTCGTCGCCGCCCACACAGATTCGGGCATTGATGTGTTTGTTGTTGAAGCTTCAGATGCACACATCAATGGGCTGCCATCAATGGATTTCTCGCGTCCATCGGCCACCGTAACTTTCGACAGCTCCCCGGCAGTGCGACTGACCACGGGTGGAAATGGCGAGAGTGTGATCACGCAGGCTGTTGACGTAGCACTGATGGCTGTTGCCGCTGATCAACTTGGCGGATCGCAGGCCTGTTTTGATATGACACTCGACTACATAAAGGTGCGTCGTCAATTCAATCGGGAAATTGGGAGCTTCCAAGCAATCAAACACCGAATGGCAGATGCCCTAATGCTCGTTGAAATGCTGCGTTCAGGCCTTGAAAAGGTGACATCAGGTGGCATGCAGGAACTTGCCGCCGATGCCGCAATGAATAAGTCCTGGGGATCTGACTCTTACATTGCGATGACCGCCGAAGCAATTCAGTTGCACGGTGGTATCGGTTTCACGTGGGAACACACCGCGCACCTGTATTTCAGAAGGGCGCGCTACGACGCTGCGTTTTTAGGTGATGGTTCATTTCAGCGCGAGCGCCTCGCCACACTGCTTAATTGGTAAGAGCCCAACTAGTAGGAGGCCGATCAAGATTTGGCGAGTTGCGAGAATGGTGCCTTGTCGGTTCGGTGCTCAGCAGGGAGTCCAAGTACTCGTTCGGCGACAATATTGCGCTGCACTTCGTCGGTGCCACCTGCCAAGCGGTAACCGGGAGCGCCAAGAACATGCTCACCCCAGGCAAACTCTCCCCACTCACCGCTGTCAGCGACCAATGCGGATCCGAGCATGTTCGCAGCCGTGTTTCCTATGCGCACGAGATTGTCAGATGCCAGTAGCTTTCCCAGAGATCCAGCCGGACCGGGATCCCCACCGGTTGCCGTAGCTCGAGCAACTTTGGTCACCATCGCCGCATGCAGCCGGGTGCGGATCGTGATGTCGGCTAGTTCCTGACGCGTCACCGGGTCCGAGCTCAACCCCAAATGCTGCGCGAGTGCAACAAGATCCGAAGCGGTACCGCCTTTTCGTCGATGCCCCGATCCCGATGATGTCCGTTCAAAGCCAAGGGTGGTCTGCGCGACCTTCCAGCCCGCGTCGACATCACCGATGCGCATAGAGTCTGGGATCCGCGTTGCGTCAAACCACACTTCGTTGAAAGAAGCCGGGCCACTCATTTGACGGATGGGTCGAATCTCAACGCCGGGGGCATCCATGGGCACTAAAAATGCGGTGATGCCGCCTTGTTTCACCGCATCAGGATTGGTGCGGGCCAGAATGAAACCGTATTCGGAGAATTGTGCGTTGGAGCTCCAAATCTTTTGTCCGGTGATCAACCAGTCATCGCCATCGCGAACCGCTTTGGTTGACAGGCCCGCAAGATCGGATCCGGCGCCGGGTTCGCTAAAGAGTTGGCAGCACAGTAGCTCGGTGCTCAGGAATGCTTTTGCGAATTGCTCGCGTTGTTCGGGTGTACCGAAGATGCTCACGGCCGATCCGACAAGACCCGTGGTCACCGAGATGATTTCGGAAGAGGGAGGAACAGCGAATTTGCGTTCTTCTTGGGCGAAGGCAACGGAGTAAACACTGGGAAGACCCGCGCCACCAAACTCAGCGGGGAGTGAGATGGCACCGTATCCCGCTTCGAATCGTTGGCGTCGGTATTCCCTGACGCGTGTAAGGAATGCAACTTCTTCGTCGTGACTCAATGCCAGAAAAATTTGCAGGCGCGGATCACCCTCACCCCACACAAAAACTTCTTCTTGAGCTGGTTCAGCGACGGATGCAAGCCAAGCGCGCACTTCGCCGCGCCAGGTGTCTAAATGCTGCTGGTCTATTTCGCTCACTACTGTGCTCCTTCGCTGATCAGGACCGTACAGGCACTAATGCCCGGCGCTCCATAGACGTGGGTGAAACCAATTCGCGGGGCTCCCGGAACTTGTTTACCGTCAGCGCGACCCTGTAACTGTCTCACGATCTCGTGTACTTGTCGCAAGCCAGAAGCGCCCACCGGCTCTCCGTTGGCGAGTAAACCACCGTCGGTGTTGAGAGGGAGCCGACCATCAATTTCGAATTCACCGTTGCGGTAAGCGGCTTCCTGCTCCCCATGGGCAAGGAGGCCGGTCTCACCTAGGTGAATCACTTCGGCTCCGCTGTCAGTGTCCTGGAGCTGGGCTACCTGCACATCCGCTGGCGTCATGCCAGCAAGGTCGAATGCTGCTTTCGCCGCGTCAATTGAAGGACTCGTACGGTCACCGGGTGAGAGCCAGGGTGAGAAAACTTCGAACGATCCTGGTCGGCGACCACGAAGCGCCACCGATGCCAGTCGAATCGGAGTTTCGCACAAGTCATAGGCCTTCGAGCCGCGAGCTAGGACAAGGGAAACCGCGCCAGCATCAGGGGCACAAAACATGAAACGCGTCAGGGGGTCATTGATCATGTCCGCATCCATTGCTTCATCAACGGAAACCGGCTTGCGCCGCCACGCGTACGGGTGTTCTTGCGCGTAATCAAATGCTTTTGCCGAGGCATAACCGAGGGTGCGCTGGCTTATTCCGTGTTCATGAAGGTAGCGCGCAATTTTCAGCGCAAAATATGAAGTAGTAACCATCATGCCTGTGGCGCCATACCAATCGCCCAGTCCATAGCGCGCCGGTGAAACATTGAAAGCTCCCCGAGCGTGATTGTCATAGCCGACAACGCAAGCAACATTGAGATCTTCAGCAATTAACCCGTTACGCGCTGTCATGAGAGCCACAGCACCCGTCGCGCAACCATTCTTCACCGTTACGAATGGAAGCCCGGTGAGTCCCAATCGTGAGACTAGGTTGTCTGGCTTTGTCTCACCATTTGTGCCACCAACCGCGAACTCAATGTCAGACCAGACAAGGCCACAGTCGGCGAGCGCACCGCGAACCGCGGTCTCGGCAAGCTCGTTATCTTCGCCGTCAAATCTGCCGAACTCTGTTCGGGCTGCTCCGACTATAAAAATGTCGTTTGCATTCACACTCATGTCACAGCCTCGAAACCAAACGTGAAGACGGGTGCACCTTCATGTGTCCAAGCTTTAGCGAGCACCAAACTGACCTGCTCCCCAATTGTCCATTCAGTTTTCCCCACTAGCCAGCCTTCAACAATCACAGGGCCGAGGTCTACATAGCCGATGGAAAAAGGAGCAAATTCATCGGTGCGAAATGGTGGCTTCGGTGCGAAGTGTTGGGTTGTCCACGACCAGACGGTCCCCTCTGTGGGCAGGCTCACTTTCGTGACGTCAAGGCTCGAGCATGTTGGACAGGAATCCATGGCCGGGAAAACGTGTGCACCACATGCTTCACACATGGATCCCGCCAAAACAACCGGATCCACAGAAGAAAACAACGTCGAGTCAACAACTTCGATGCCCACAGGAATGTTCATGTATTCGCCTTCGGGATTAGGCCGAAAGGCGCACGAGCGCCTTGCCGAAGTTCGCACCGGACAGTAAACCCTCGAGGCCCGCTCCTGCGGCGCCAATACCTTCAACAATCGTCGCACGGTCGACCAACTGACCGCTTGCCAACCAACCACTGACTTTCGCTTCAAACTCCGGACGCAGATCCTCGTAGTCTCGGACAATAAATCCCGTGATGGTAAGTCGTCGGAGGACTGCTTCAATGAGGACCGCGATAGATGGCTGCTCCTGAGTTCCAAAGTTGGACACTGCACCACACATGCTGATACGCCCGCGAATCTTCATGTTATGCAAAGCCGATGCGAATTGCTCGCCACCTACATTGTCAAAAAATAGATCGATTCCTTCGGGTGCAAGCTTGGATAGCTCCGCCGCGAAATCTTCATCGCGGTAATTGATTACTTCGTCGAAACCGCACTCGGTTGTAAGCCACGAGCATTTATCTGCACCACCAGCACTGCCGATAACCCGCCCTGCGCCAAGCAACCTTGCGAACTGTCCAACCATGCTGCCCACGGCTCCACCGGCGCCGGTCACGAGAACCGTCTCACCCGCAGCCAGATGACCCACGGGAAGAAGTCCTGCGTAGGCGGTAAATCCGGTCTGGCCCATTGAACTCAACCATGAGATCGTTGGCGCCAGCGAAAGGTCACAAAGTGTTGCGGTCGCGTCGTCAACGACCGCATACTCGCGCCAGCCGAGGCGGTGACGAACTGTGGAACCTACCGGGAGAAGCTCTGAAGCGGACTCCTCCACTATTCCGATTGCAGAGCCATCAAGTGGACCGCCGATCTCAAAATTGGTGGTGTACTGCTTCTCGCCCGGGTCCATGCGGCCACGGGTTGATGGATCCAAACTCATGTATTGATTGCGCACAAGCGCGGTGCCCGGTGTGAGCTCGGGCAGGTCAATGGTTCCTAACGTGAGGTCACTAGCCACAAACGTTCGAGCTGGACGAGTGGCAAGAATGACGGCGGTTGTTTGCTTCACGCGTTCGCCTCGCGAAGGGCGCGAGCCTCAGGGGTGCGGCCAACCCAACCGGTAGCTTGTAGGTCAACGGTGAGCATCTCACCCTCTTGCCAGACACCATTGTCATCAAAAATTCCAATACGGTCAGTAGCAGGGTCATGGACTTCAACTAAGCCAACCTCGTTGACCGAGTAGACGTATCCAGAGATGGGATGCTTGTAGACCTTGGCCATAACGACTCCTTGACACGACTTGATGAATCCTTGAACGCTTTCACTGCACGATAGGTCCACAGACTACACAAGTTGCACCGCGGTAGGGTGGTGGAGCCTCACACTTTCATGTTAGGAAAAACACATGTCGATTGCAGCAAACCCCCTTCACGCCAACCTTCCGTCGAAGCTCGTGCAAATTGCCTACCGCGTCGACGACCTCGAAGCGGCGTGCCTTGAGTGGGCCCAAAAAGTGGGCGCTGGCCCTTTCCTGGTGCGCAGCCATTTACCCGTGAACGCAACCCACAACGGTGAACCCGCCATCTACGACCACAGCGCAGCATTCGGACAATGGGGTCCGGTAATGCTCGAGATTATCCAGCTCCACGAATGCGAACCGACCAGCATGCGGGAAGTCCTCTGCCATGAGCAGCCCGGCCAGGTCAATCACTATGCGTGTTTCGTGGAGGACCTCGATGCCGCCAGCGCTGCACTGATCAGCCAAGGGATGCCACTCACGATGTCACTCACTTCGTCTTCGGGCATGGAAGTTCATTTCCATGATGCTCGCCACCTACTGGGTGGGGTTCTTGAACTCTATGTTGGCAACGTTCATCTGCGCGGTTTCTACGACAAGGTCGCGGCGCTAGCCGATGGCTGGGATGGCTCTGACGTAATTCGTTACATCAACTAATTACACAACGCGAAAATCATTTCAGCGATTGGTCAGCAGGCTTCGGTCACCCATCACGTGCGCATGGTCGTTAAACGAGACAAGTGACAATCCTCGAGCACCTGCTACAACGGTGGTGATCGAGGCATTAACACTCACCCTGTTCATCGAGATCACGCCTTGAGTGTCCGCACCTAAGAGTCGACCGGCTAATACCGCACTCACTCCCGCTGAAGTAGCAACGATTGCATCAGACCCGCTTGGCAAACTATCGGCAAGTTCAGTGAGCGCTGCGAATACTCCGTCGGTGAACTCTTGCCACTCACTTTTTCCATTTTCCATCCAGTCGGTCATAACCGCGTCGAGATGCTGCTGAAATTGCGAAGATGGCATCCCTCGCGTTGCCATCGCGTCACCCAAGTGGACATTCACTGCCGCATGAGCATCAAATTCGTTAAATCGAGAATCAATACCCGTGGGAATCACATTAAGTGACTTTGCCGCAATTTGAGCGGTGTCAATCTGTCTACGCAAACTTCCACTCACTACGACAGGCGAACGAACGCCTCGACGTGCCAATTCCTGACCGGCAATATCCGCCTGTCGGCGGCCAAGGTCTGACAAGACGTCGTAGTCGTCGGTACCGAAACTCGCTTGACCGTGTCGCAGAAGGTAGATAACAGGCATGAGGTTTTAGGAAACCAGAACGAGTGGTCGTGCCAGTAGTTGGGCAATTGTTTGGAGGTACTCCGCTGCTGGGGCTCCGTCAACCGCACGGTGATCAAACGTCAGGCTAAGAGTGAGTACCTGTGTTCGGACAAATGTTTCGCCCTCCCACTTGCCAGAGTCGCGCAGTCGACCAACACCGAGGATACCGACGTTGCCAGGGTTAATGACAGGCGTGAAAAAGTCAACGCCGTAGGTACCTAAGGAAGTTACGGCAAATGTCGCACCCTCAAGCTCATCCAGGCTAATCGAACCCGTACGACAACGATCTGCAACATCGCGCGTTGCGCGAGCCAACTCGGGAAGTGAGAGTTGATCAGCATCGTGGATGACGGGGACCATGAGCCCGCCAGGAACCGCGACCGCGAGACCCATGTGGATCCGACCCAACAGGTGGATTTCCTTGTCAATAATTGTTGCGTTAAGAATCGGGTGTTGGCGTAGAGCAAGTGCCGCAGCCCGGACAACAAAGTCATTAAGACTGGGGACTGCCACGCCAAGAGCGACGTACTGATCCTTCATTTCAGCGCGCAGTTGCACCACGGCGTCCATCGAGACTTCAAATCCATGGGTGAGCTGCGCCATTTCGGTCAGACTTTGCAACATCCGGGCAGCAATTGTTCCTCGCATGCCTTTCATTGGGATTATTGAAGTTGTTTCCGAGTGGGCAACGGAACTACCTGTTTGTTGAGTTGGCGTTGGGGCAAGCGCTGCCGATGCATTGTTCTGTGGTGTCGAGGCGGCGGCGCCACGCACATCACTGCGTCGAACAACACCATCGTCCGTCGAAATTCCAGCAGGATCAATTCCTGCATCACGGGCATCGCGTCGGGCTAATGGCGAGATAACTTTGCCAGGACGAATGTTTCCGGCGTCGGGATTGGTATTTGATGCTGCCGCAACAACGTCTTCCGACAGGATCCGCCCACCGGGGCCGGTACCCGAAACACGTGCGAGGTCCACCTGCATTTCCCGAGCAACCCGGCGAGCATTCGGACTGATAAACGCGCGTCCCCCGGACTGTGAAACATCATTGTGGTTATTGGCCGGCATTGTTGTGATAACAACCGCGTCGCTCTGTGCTGAATCCGAAGTGGGGGCACTGGGCGCAAAGCCATTCGGCGCGGACTCCCCACTCGCGAGCAGCCAACCGAGCACCGAACCAGGCTCTAAGGTCGCTCCATCAGGCACTGCTCGTGCCAAGATTCCGTCGGCCTCTGCCTCAACGTCCACGTCGATTTTGTCTGTTGCCAGTCGCAGCAGCGGCATACCGACAGTTATCACGGCGCCGTCAGCAACGAGCCATTCTTCGACGGTTCCCTCCTCCATGGTTAGACCAAGTTTGGGAAGGAGGATCTCAATAGCCATGAGCTACTTCCGTTCAAGGAGTCGGCGCACGACGGCTTCAATGCGTGGAGCATCAGGTACGTAAGCGTTCTCCAAAATTGGAGCGAAAGGAACGGGTGCAAACGGAGCCGCAAGCCGGGTCACCGGTGCATCAAGATAATCAAATGCGGACTCTTGAATTTGCGATGAAATCTCGGCACCAATGCCACCAAACTCGACCGCTTCATGAACAACGAGCACCCGATTCGTTTTTTTTACCGACGTGACGATGGTGTCAATGTCGAGTGGCTGAACAGTTCGAGGGTCAATGATTTCAACGGATATCCCGTCTTTTTCTAAATTCTCGGCAGCTTTTTCTGCCTCAACAACCATTCGCCCGATGGCGACGATTGTTGCGTTGTTACCTTCACGAACGATATTGGCGACACCAAATGGGATTGAGTACAACTCTTCGGGCACGGGTCCCTTAACTCCGAGCATCTTCTTGTTGAGAACCACGATGGTGGGGTTGTCGTCGCGGATGGCGCCAACGATTAATCCTTTAGCGTCGTACGGGCTAGCCGGCATCGCGACTTTAAGGCCTGGGATGTGTGCAAGCCAAGCTTCAAGGCTTTGGCTGTGCTGAGCAGCTGCTGACATTCCGGCGCCACCTGCAGTAGTGATAGTCAATGGGACCGACACGTTGCCACCGAACATGTACTTCATTTTTGCAGCCTGATTGAAAATTTGATCCATTGCAACGCCAACGAAGTCCATAAACATCAAGTCGCACACGGGGCGAAGGCCTCGGGCTGCAGCACCAACACCAAGGCCAATGATCGCCTGCTCGGAAATGGGTGTGTCAACAACACGGGTCCCCCCAAACTCGGTCAGGAGTCCGTCAAACATATGGAATACCCCACCGTAGCCCGCAACATCTTCACCGATGAGAAAGACGTCGGGGTCTTCGGCCATGACCTGGTGCATACCTTCGTTGAAGGCTTTGACGTAAGTAAGTTCACGCGTTGTCACTGAGAGTCCCTCCGGGATTTCATCGGGTCGGCATTGTGGGCTTGGGTGAAATGTAAGTACTTTTTAAGCGGTATAAACATCGTCGAGTATGTCTACCGGGTCAGGGTCTGGGCTCGTGCGCGCAAATTCAATACCGTCATCGATGTCAGCTTCGGTTTGCGCCCAGATTTCGGCGAATTCTTCCGCGCTCACCAAACCACGCTCAACACCGATTGCTTCGATGAGGTTGATAGCGTCACGGGTTTTCCACGCCTCTACTTCAGCAGGATCGCGATAAAGGATACGCATTCCCTTAATACCTTGATGATCGAAGTAGCGGTAGGTTTTGGCTTCGATGAGAGTGGGACCTTCACCCCGCTTTGCCCGATCGATCGCTTCCAGTGCAACGTTGCGAACGGCGAGCACATCCATTCCGTCGACGATAACGCCGGGGATTCCATAAGAACTTGCTCGGTCGGCGATGTCCGTTAACTTCATGTGCCGATCCTGTGGCGTGAACTCTGCATAACCGTTGTTCTCGATCACAAAAACGACAGGAAGATTCAAAACCGCAGCCATGTTCACGGATTCATGGAATGCGCCAATATTTGTGGCTCCATCGCCAAAGAATGACACTGCGACAGTGCCGTCACCGCGATACTGCGAGGCGAATGCAGCGCCGACCGCGATCGGGATTCCTCCACCCACAATCGCATTAGCACCGAGCATGCCACGGTTCATATCCACGATGTGCATTGAACCGCCACGGCCTTTGCAGTAGCCGGTGGTCTTGCCGTATAACTCTGCGAACATTGGGCGAAAATCGGCGCCCTTAGCTATTGCGTGGCCGTGGCCACGGTGCGTTGAAGTAATTTGATCTGCATCGGTGAGGGCTGAACACACGCCTGCGGCAACTGCTTCTTGACCCACGTAAAGATGCAAAAAACCTGGCATGTCTCCCGACTCGACAAGCTTGCCGGCCCGCTCTTCAAAGCGACGGATTCGCACCATACGGCGGTGCAAATCCAGGACCAATTCACGAGTGGTTGGCATGACCGACTCGAGGGCTTCCGTGGGTGTGGCCATCAAGGTCTCCGGTTCGATTGAATGAAGCTGTAAATGTCCAGCGCAGACTACACTAATCGAAATCGCTGAACTAGGACATCCAAGTAAATTGCACCGGGAGGCAAAGTGCTCCGTCGTATTCTCGTAGTGACCGGCGGACACCGGGTTGCAATCGACGATTTTCTGGGTGCCATCTCGGCAATCTGCGCGGAACGTGGCTGGGTTTGGGCCCACTGCACCCAACCAAGTGCTCAACGTTGGCTCAGTGCTGAGCTCGCTGGATCATGGGATGCGATTCTGCTCCATGACATCCCGGGTTTGGCGCTTAAACGAGGGGAAGAACCCACGGTTGTCGGGCCTGATCCCCAAACTGCGCAAGATGTTGTCAATCTCCTCGACACCGGTCAGGGATTGGTGATTTTGCACCACGCCATTTCAGCGTGGCCGGGCTGGGAAGGTTGGGCCGAAGTAGTCGGTGCCCGATTCCTGTACCGCCCAGGACAACTTCGCGGAGAGAACCTTCCATCCTCGGGATACCGGATGGGCAACTACACGGTGCGTGTCACCGACCCGAGCCACCCGATCACACGCGGTATCAGCGACTTCGAAATCGATGACGAACTGTATTTCGCACCATTTCTCACCGACCGATTGACGCCTTTCCTCGACAACGACGCCGACATGGATGGCGCACTGTTTCAGGACACATTCGATGTAGTGAGTAACGGCGCCTCAACGGGAATCACTTGTGCGGGGCGCGGACAAGACGGCGGGCTTCACGGGGGCAGCCGACACATGGGTTGGACGACGACCGCTGGCAAAAGCCCGATCGCGACACTACTTATGGGTGATGGACCTTCTACTTTCGCAAACCCAATGTTCCGCAGTTTGCTCGGCAATGCACTCGAGTGGGTTGCAAGTGAGGAAGCAAACAGGGCCGCTCGCGAAAACTCATTTACGATCCCTTTGCCGTAATGGACACGAGGAAACGGGGATGCGAGATTAGCCTTGGCGTCGAGCAGTTCGTGAGGCCAGCGCAACAGCAATAATCAGTGCGGCACCGTTGAACAGTTGAGTCACATAAGAAGGTGCGCCCGCTAGTTGCAGACCGGTCACACCGGTTGCAAGTAGGAAGATCGCAACAAGTGTTCCGAGCACGTTCACTCGCCCAGGTCGAATTTGGGTCGCACCAAGAAAAACTGCTGAGAACGCGGGGAGTAGATATCCGCTGCCGCTGTCCGGCGTGGCCGTACCGATAGTGGCCAGGTAAACGATTCCAGCGAAGGCAGAAGTCACGCCGGAAGAAATGAATGCGACCATGGTTACGCGCCCAACTCGAACTCCAGCAAGTCGGGAAGCGACCGGGTTTCCACCCACGGCGTAGAGGTAACGACCACCCGGGGTGTATTCCAAGATCCACCAGAAAAATAGTGCTATCAGCGCGGCGTAATACACCGAAAGTGGCAAACCAAACACTTCGGTCCGGGCAAACTCAAAGAATGGAGCGTAGCCCGCGGTGCTCAATACGATCTGGGAACTATCGGTAATCATGTAGGCAATCGCAATCAGAACGCTGCTCATACCGAGGGTGCCGATAAACGAGTCGACCTTGAGTTTGACCACCACCAACGAGTTGGCGAGCCCGATAATGACACCGATCAAGATCGATCCCCCGGCCGCAACAACAATTCCATGGCCATTTGTCAGAGCCCACGCAGTGAAACACACCGATACCGTCAACGTTCCCGCGATTGTCAGGTCAAAGGCCCCCGCTGCCACCGGTAAGAGGAGACCCAACGCGACGATCGCACTGATAGCTTGGAAGGTCAAAACCTGCTTGAGCGTGCTTGTCTGAAGGAACAGGTCAGGGATCCACAGTGCGAAAACCAGTACTAGTAAGGCCCACACATAGATTCCGCTGTACTTATCAAAGCCAAAATTGATGCGGCGGCGAGGGGCTGCTACTTCTTGTATCTCAGACATGGAATCCGCTCTGGGTCTCGGCGACGTGGTGTCGATTGGTGGGTTGATTTCTTGGGTTATTAAGTGTTGCTAGGCCGCAGGTTCTGCCGAATCGCGGCCAATTGTTGCAGCCGTGATGTTGTCCACGGTGATTTTGTCTCCGCGAAGAATCTCCGCTGCCCGACCGCGGCGCATGATCACGACGCGATCGCAAACGCGGACAAGTTCTTCATGGTCGGTTGAGCACAGGAGGACTGCTGCCCCCTGGGCCGCGGCTTCATCAACAAGAGTGTGGATGTCAGCTTTTGCTCCAACGTCCACTCCTTGTGTGGGCTCGTCTAAGACAAGTACCGATGGCTCCTGTCGCAACCAGCGAGCCAAGATCACCTTCTGCTGGTTGCCGCCGGACAACTGATTCATCTTGTATTCCGTCTGTCCACTTGGCTTCACGGACAAACGGTCCAACCATACGCGAACGTCAGATTTCTCCGGATTGCGTCGCAAGATACCTAATGACATGTGTCGACCGGGATCAACGAGAGTGATGTTTTCGCGCAATGTTTGATCAAGAAGTGATGCATTGGCATGCCTCTCAGCGGGGACAAGCGCAACACCCCGCTGAATCGAGATGTCAGGTCGATTCTGGGGCAGCGTCTTTCCCTCTACGAGAATCTCCCCCGATCTTTCGTGGCCACCGAAAACCAGCGCGGCCACTTCCTCGCGACCTGAACCGGTTATGCCAGCAACTCCCACTACTTCACCCTGATGAACGGTGAGATCCATTCCGGAAACATTGCGTCCACCCACACCCGACAGTTGCAGTACCTCTGTCCCGTGCTCGCGATCAACGGCCTCGCCCTTGTCATGTTCTTCAAGCTTGCGACCGACAACGAGCTCAATCAGTGCTTCTTCGGTCAATCCAGCGACCGGGAGCGTGTCTATCAACTTTCCGTCGCGCAGCACCGTCACGGATTCGGCCATCTCGAAAACTTCATCGAAGTGGTGCGAGACAAACAACACGGCCACACCAGAGTCCGCTACTCGGCGAACAAGTTGATACAACCGTTGCGCTTCTGGACCGGGAAGGTTTGCGGTGGGTTCATCGAGAATCAGCATTTTCGGTGGCGTTCCACGCTCAGACATTGCCCGAGCGATTGCAACCGCAGTTCGCTCAGACATCTGGAGTGCCGCGACCGGCATGTTCACGTTGATTTCGTAACCCAATGCGGCGAGGGCCTCACGAGCCTTTGACCGCTCCTTGCGCCAACTAATTGTTTTAGTTGCGTTCGTGATGTAGCCCTGGCCCAAAGCCATGTTGTCAACGGTGTCCAAATTACCTACAAGTCCGAGGTCTTGATGCACAAAACGCAGACCGGCTGCCTCACTGGCTACCGGGTCTCCCAGAGCAAGTTCACTTCCGCCGACGAGGACTTCAATACCTGGCTCGGGTTCGTGAAAACCGGCCAAAATCTTGATCAGAGTGGATTTGCCGCAGCCGTTTTGCCCGACCAGCGCGCGGACTTCCCCCGCTGCAACCTCAATGGTTACGTTGTCCAGTGCGACCTGTGCCCCAAAAACCTTCGTGGCGTTGCGCACGCTGAGCGCGGATGTCGCAGGTGTTGCCGATGTCATGGAGCCTCCTTAACGGTCGAACCAAGGTTACCGACAAATTTCGGAGATGCAAGGCTTTCCAAGTATTTTCCGATCACGATCCGGTACTGCTCTTTTCCATCGCAACAGGTGCAACATTGACGGACCCGACTCGGGCATGTGCTGCCGCTAACCGGGCGACCGGAATGCGCGACGGTGAACATGAAACATAGTCCAGCCCCAGTCGTTCGCAGATCTCTATCGATGACGGATCGCCACCGTGCTCCCCACAAATCCCTAACTTGATATCAGGTCGTACAGATCGAGCTTTGTCAACCGCATAGGACATCAATGCTCCGACACCGGATTCGTCGAGCTCAGCAAATGGACTGGCTGTCATGAGTCCTTTGGAGAGATAGGTACCAAGCATGCGCCGTTCAACGTCATCTCGGGAGAAGCCGTACGTGAGCTGCGTTAAATCATTAGTGCCGAATGAAATGAAGTCAGCCCATTGGGCTAATTGATCGGCTAACAGCGCCGCCCTCGGTGTCTCGACCATGGTGCCGATTTGGAAGGGGATCACCATTCCGCTCCGCGATGAAACTTCTTGGTTCACCCGGCGGATCAGTCGGAGCATCATGAGCAATTCATCAGGGATCGACACCAACGGAATCATCACTTCAAGTTCAGGGTGGGCATCACCGGAAGAGACCACGTCGACCCATGCATTGAAAAGTCCTTCAACCTGCGCGGGATACAAACCCTCATGCATCAATGCGAGCCGCACACCGCGCACACCCAGCATTGGATTTTCTTCGTGCATGTGTTCCAACATCCGGGCCTGATTCGCATCTTCTGCTTGATCGGCGCTGGCGGGGAGGAATTCGTGCATCGGTGCATCAAGTAATCGAACGGTGACCGGCCGGTCACCCACGGCGCGCAATAAATCACGGAAGTCTTCACGTTGGGCATCGGCGAGGGCGGCGAGGGCGGCTTCTTCCGCGTCAAAGTCGTGGGAAAGGATCACCCGACGCACGAGCGGCAAACGGTCGCCCATGAACTGGTGCTCGGTGCGACACAAACCAATTCCCTCGGCACCACTGTCCATAGCAATGGCGGCATCTGCGCCGTTGTCGGCATTGGCACGAACACCTAGCCTTCGCAAGTCATCAGCCCAACCCAGCAGAGCGGTCAAACTTGGTGAAGGAACAGGGGGCTCAATAATTAATTCACCAACGTATGCGACACCGGTAGCACCGTCAATTGAAATAACGTCACCGGCGCGCAACACATGAGCACCCGCGGTGAGGGTTTGCGCTTCATGATCAATGCGTAGATCCCCCGCTCCGCAGATCGCCGGCCGACCCATCCCGCGAGCAACCACGGCTGCATGTGAGGCCGAGCCACCATTAATCGTCATGATTCCGGTTGCAGCCATCATGCCGGGTAAATCACCCGGGGTTGTCTCACTCATGACCAGGAGTACGGACTCTCCCGACTCAGCCAAATCAACCGCACTCTCACTGGTGATTGCAATGCGGCCGACCGCTGCCCCCGGAGATGCGGCCAGACCTGAAACAAAAGGAACTTCTGCACCGGTGAGCTTGGGCTGAGGGTGGAGTAACTCCAGTACATGTGGGGATTCGACCGCGCGCACCGCGTCGATTTCACTGCTAATTCCCCGTGTGACCAGGTCAACGACGAGGCTCGTGGCTACCCGCGCATTAGGCTTGCGCAACTGTTCCAACCCAACGAGAGCCAGGCCTTCAGGCCCAAATTCAAAGTCGACAATCACCGAACTGCGGAGCCGACCCTCGAGCTCGGCCAACACGCCGGTCAACATTTCCACTCCGTTGGGCAACATGCTTAACGGAAGTCCACCTTGCTGCCGTTCGCTACCTGAACGGAAGCCATGTCGGAACAAGCCATTGGGTGCAAACTGCCCGGAGTCCATTTCACGTGACATGGCAAAACCATGACCCTCTGCATCATGCTCGGTGACAACGATTGTTTCAAGATGAAGGGCCAAAGGGAGATCAGCGGGAAGATTCTGCTTGCGTCGGGCACGCGCTGCGCGCGGTGAATTCCAGCGAGCCAACATTGCCTGGGCTGCAGCCGCAACCTGCTCACTTCGCTTAGTGGGAAACGGTGATGAGCCTTTTTCCTTGCACAACCGCCGGAACGGTTCAACCCGTTCAACGAGATCCGGGTAGTCAAAATCAAGTGTGCCCAAGTCTTCAATGGGAACACCCAATGCGTGCTCGGCAATAAATGCTGCGGTTTTCCACCAGGCAACACCCAGTTCACCTCGCGCTTTAGGACCCAGCCCTTCAGGGATAACACTTCGCTTGAGTCCGAGACAGGTGAGGTCCGGCGGTAGGCCAGCAGCAGCGACCGGTGCACTCGCACTCAATCGCAGAAGTACAAGACCACCAGTTTCGGTCGTGGAACTGATCTCGCGACCAGCGATATTTTCCACTAAGTTCATTGCTGCTTTAGCCCGGTCCGGGGAGGTGAAGCCGGGAACGTTTGGCACAGGAATTGTTAGACCTGCGCCAACAGGAAGGCCAAGGCCTGCAAGAGTTTCTAGTTCAATGCCTCGGGTACACAGTGATCGCGCATCGAGTCCGCGCTGTAATCCACTGCCGAATGGGACAAGTCCAACGTCATCGATTGGCCCTGTTCGAAATATTGGGCTCACGCCCCGCTCTCCGCAATGAGGCGCTCCTCAAGCTCCTCGTCTTCTTTACGCGACATTCCGATGGTCAAGATAAGTTCTTGGTGAAGGTGCATCCAGACCGTGTGGTACGAGTCAATTAGTGGAGATGCGAGCCAAGCGTCTTCACCGTCGTCAAGTTTGGCGAGAGCCTCCGTGAGTTTTTCGCGGTAACCGGCCATTCGGGGAATGTCCTCGGTGAATCGTTTGAGAAGTGGCGCCACTGAATCGTCGATGTCGTCCAGGCGGTCACGGATATCAGCGTCATAGTTTTCATCGGAGTGGTCATTGACGCTGCCATCGGGACGAACCTGCCACGATGTACACAAGTCGCGTAGTGCGCGGTTTACCGGAAGAAAACGGTGAAAAGTAGCCATGATGCGCTCGCGCTCGGGGGCCTGATCGGGCAGTCGAAGTGACTCTGAGACAAATTCGGTGCCGGCCGGGGTCGGCATCATGATCGGTCCTTTGATCAGAATCAACCCAGCGTCGGCCAGAGCCTGTTGCTGTGCTGAGACCTCGCCACGGGCCATTCCCCGAATAACCAAAGTCACGAGCGCGTCGCGCTCTTCTTCTGCCAAGACCACGTCGCTCATTTTTTGCTTCTCCGCACCACGGGGCCGCCGTTTGAGCGGCTGGCCGATTAATAGGAAGTCCTACTATTGCATAACCTGCCCCCATTTATATAGGAATACGCAAACTCTGCAACTCCCGGGTCCCGCCACCTGTGTCATGCGCTGTTACGAAGTCCTGTGTCATAGTTTGCCGTGACCATTACTGCCGCCAGCCCACTTCAGGCCGCCCTCCAACCAATCACGGTTGGCACCATGGACTTATCGCATCGATTATTCGTGCCAACCCACGGAGGCGGTGCGGGATCGCTGACCGGTGACGACTCCCGCTTCCAAGCGATGCTCGACTACTGGCTCTCCCGCGTTGAAGACGGTTTCCAATGGATCGGTGGTCCACCATGTCACGTACAGCATCTGCAGATTCCTGGCTTTGAAGCCACCGGTATCGGGGCGCTTGGAAAGCAAGATGGAAACTTCCGTCACCCGCTCTTCCACGACCGGATGTCACACTTCGTTGACCGTGTTCACTCTGCCGGCGGCTACATGGGCATTCAACTTCTCCAGCAGGGCGGCATGCCCAGCGCTCCCTCTCCCACTTTTTCCGGATTTCTCGACCACCGCGGTGTCCACGTTATGAATCGCGACGAAGTGAAATGGGTCATTAACGAATACATTGAATCAGCCGTAATTGCAGCACGAACCGGTGCGGATTCAATTGAACTTCACAGTAATCACGATGACATTATTGAGTGGTTTCTTTCGCCGCTCACTAACACTCGAACCGATGAATACGGCGGTTCGTACGCCAACAGGCGACGCTTCTTGCAAGAGATCACCGACGGTGTTCGCTTACGTGTTGATAGGCCAATCACATTTGGTTTGCGCCTCGCACTCGATCAGGACATGGACGGTGGTTACGGACTCGACGAATGCTTGCGTTTAATGCAAAGCTTTGAGGCCGATGGCACTGTCGATTATTTCAACCTTGATATGGGTGGAAACTGGGGAGCAATCACCTACCTGCAACACGGCATGTACCCGGAAGCTGCATGGGCACACATGTGCGGTGAAGCAAAAGCGGTCACAAAACTGCCCGTGCTTTATGTGGGTCGAGTTGTGCACGCTGAGACAGCCGAAAAAGTGATCGCAGACGGCAACGCCGACATGGTGGGAATGGTTCGTGCGCTGATCGCAGACCGCGAATGGTTGCGCAAAACACTCGACGGACGGCCCGACGAAGTTCGGCCATGTATTGCATTAAACGACTGTATCCACCGATACACATTGGAAGGCCTGAGCTTTGGCTGTGGTGTTAATCCGCATGCGGGCCGTGAATCACTGCCGCCAATAACGGTGAGTGAGAAGTCTTTGCGCTTACTTGTTGTCGGTGGTGGTCCAGCCGGGATGGAACTGGCTGCAAATGCTGCAGAGCGCGGACACGCTGTTGAATTGTGGGAAGAAAAAGCCGAACTCGGTGGTCGCTTCGCAATCGCAGCCAAGCTGCGGACAAACCCGACCTACCAAGACTGGATCGACTGGTCCGCGGCTCGATTGCCGAGATTGGGAGTCAACACCTACCTCGGCCGGCGCGCTTCGGTGCGCTCAATTCTTGATGGCAACTTCGACGTCGTCGCATTTGCTACAGGTTCGCACGCGCGACGCCCCGGAATCCCCGGTGAATATCTTCCGCACGTGTTCGGTGCGGACGCCGTTATTCGCGGGTTCACTCAACCCTTAGGGCACCGAGTGCTGGTGATCGCAGCCGACGACGGACCATCTCCACTCACCGTGTCCGATCACCTCGCGCATTTAGGCCACGAAGTTGTTCTGGCATTTGAAACACCAGGACCTTCACCACTTGTGGGCAAGTACTCAGCGGGCGCGATGTTTGAAAGTTTGGACGAAGCCGGTGTTGAGATTTTGCAGATGGCTGTTGCAACCGAGATTCGAGTCAATGAAGTTGAGTTTGCCAATGCATACAGTCGTCTCAGATTCACGGTCGGTGGAATTGACTCGGTGGTTCTGGTCACCGGTGGGGTAGGCAACGACGCCCTTTATCGGTCGGTGTCTATGCACCACCCGCGAACCCACCTACTCGGGGACGCATGGGCTCCGCGACGGATGACATTCGCGACCAAGCAGGCATTCGAACTGGCCCAGCTGCTGTAGCCGGGCCAGTTACACGAATGACTAATTAATGATTAAGCGGTCTCGAGTACTTCGATGGTGCCCTTGGCGCCGTCAACTCGAAGCAGATCGCCAGTTTTAAACATCTTGGTGGCACCGGGCAGACCGGCAACACAAGGAATGCCGAGTTCGCGAGCAACTATCATTGCGTGCGAAGCCATTGAGCCGGTGTTCACCACGACAGCCGTGGCCAACATGAATAACGGTGTCCATGACGGGTCGGTCTGGGGTGCGACCAAGATTTCACCCGGCTCAAACTCCCCAATTGCATCAGTGCCCAAAACAATGCGTGCACGTCCCTCGACCACACCCTGCGATGCGGCAGCTCCATTGAAAGAATCACCGACCTTTGCGCGATCAACGGCAACTGAACCCTTGCGGGGTATTTCCGATACTGGCGGGATTGGCTTTCCACTGTCCAAGAAGGTGGGAACTTCGAGGTCTTTGAGCGCCAACCACTGGGTTTGGCGTTCGCGGATACTCGGTAGCAGTGCGCCGTTGCCGAGTGCGAGGGCGTCCAACTCGTTGTCGAGTGCGATGAAAATCTGTCGCGAATCATCAAGGACACCCTGTGCTGCAAGGCGGTTACCCAATTCAATTAAGGCCATCCGGGCTTCGTTCATAATCTTGATACAGGATGACTTTCCGCTTTCACGCCAACCGGCGAAACGTCGAGCTGAACCGATAGCTCCACGGAACATCGCCTCAGTTGCGGCGTCCATACCTGCTGTGGCCTCGAGCATCGCTTGGTCGGTAGCCGCAGCGTGCAATGCCTGCTTTGCCGAAGGTGATTCCGAGTCTTCGAGTAAACGCATCTTGTCAACGAGTGCGAGTGCAAGTGAAGGCTTGGACTCCCATGACTCGGTTCCCAGATCCCATTCGGATGGACCGCGGTAACCGAACTCTCCGATAAATGCAGCGAACTCATTCCAGAAACCACCGGTTGCTGTCGGGAGTTGGGCTTCAACCTTGTCCATTCCGCTGTTAAACAACTTGGTCATCTCTGGGCTGTTCTTCACCGTGCGCGAGAGCGACCACAGTGAATAGGTTGGTGCCGCAGACTCAACGTCACCGGCGTAGCCGAGGATCGTGATCAGCAAATGGGCCTTGTCAGCGCCGAGAATTTGACCGGCAACGGCTGGGCCAACCGCCGCGTTTGAGGCGCCAATCTGTTCCGAGCGCCAAGCCAGACGTTCATATGGCATCACGGAGCGTGCTCGTGCAACGAGTGCGCGGTTGCTCATGGCCTTGAGGTTAGGGCGATTGCGACGTAGATCATCAGCGATTGCAGAGTCTTCGTCGGCGCCCTCAAACTTTGACGTGTTGAGTACCCAGCCAGCGCGCGCACCCCCGAGTGCGGTGAGTAACTCATTGGCATCGGTTGCTGATGCAACGTGGGGTGGGGCTCCAGGGGAATTAAAGAAGATTGAGTCGATGATATCCGCGGTCATGCCCTTGCGGATTCCCAAAACTCGGACGTTACTCTGATTTATATAGAGGTATCCGTAAAAGAATCCAGCGACGGCGGATTCTTCGGTGAGCTCGTCTGCTGTGAAACAAACGTCTTCGACGTAACCGGATGCCCAACCGGGAAGAACGTTGGGGATCCAACACATGGTTGCACCAAGTGGTGTAATCGGATCAGCCATCACGTCTGCGGCATTGAGCCGGGTATAAATCGGGAACCTTACGCTGGGCTCGGTATCAGTGAGCCACGCCTTTTTTGACATGTGAACGTCCATTTCGTGTGAGGGTGAAAGGGTCAGAGTTAGCGAATGTTACCACCGCCAAACTAGGACTACCTATGAAATCACACTATCGAGGGCCGTGTACCGGCTCATGGGCGAGCAGTCGACGAATCGTTTCATGGGCGTGCTGAACGGCAATCTCATTACGACCGATGGTCATGTACTGATCAGCGAGTGAAGCGAGGCCATTTTGCACGTCGGTCTGCGCCGTGTAGTCCTCATCACGGAAGGCAGCGAAAAACCATTCGGCGGTTTTCTCTGCCTCGAGAAACTCTTCGGGAGTTTGGGGCGGCGTGCGCAGCAGCGTTGTCTGCCACGTCATTGACTCACCCCATGAGTCACCCGGAAGCATGATCGAGATTACGGTGCGCTCACGCAATCCACCAGCAATCGCCATACCTGGAAAGACCCAGTACACAAGGCCCATGGCCTCTGCGGGATCCCATTCATCTCGCGGTTTTTCCATCATGGCGTCAAGGGTTTTCAGCGCGAACACATTACGCACGTGCGGACCAAATGAATCTAACGTCATGCGGTTGGTGTGGTTGGTGAGGGCAACGGTTTTTGCGTGCAGTGAACTGAAGTGATAACCCTCGAGGTACCCGTCCAAAGTCACTTTCCAGTTGGGGCCGGGCAATGTTTTCGTGGTGAAGTGTGTGCACTTGTCAAGCTCGAGCGCCTCGAGGTGCGGCAGTACCTCACCGAGCCAAGCGTCGATCCCCAAGTCCATGTCGGGGGTAAGTCCAATGAAAATGAAACCGGCCCGTTCTACACACGGCAGTTGCACCAAACTGAAATCTTCTTTGTTTACTTCACCGAAAGTATCTTCACCGGGAACTCCCGTAAGTTTTCCGTCGGTGTCATAGGTCCACGAGTGGTAGCCACAGGTGAATCTGCGCGCACTTCCGCAGCCATCGGCTAGAAGTTTCATGGCGCGGTGACGACACACATTGATCATCGCTCGCATCGTGCCGTCCTTGCCGCGAACAAGGATGATTTCTTTGCCGACCACTCGCATTGTTTTAAAGTCACCAACGTTTGCGAGTTCGGCCGAAGTACCTACTGGCAAGGGAATTGCTTGAAAGATCTCCTTGATCTCCCGTTCCCACAAATCTTGATCCAAGTACTCCGAAATCGGGACCTTCAGTTGCTCAGGTGCCATGTCGGTCGTCTGGTTACGCAGATGGGAAGCAAGTCGATCAAGGATGGACATTGCTTCTTCACGGCTCAACGCGGTGTGCGTGCCCGATGTGTATTGGGGCAGTGTCTCGGTCATAGAAAAATACTACACCTCGGTAGCAAGTGAGTGATCAGTTTGTCCGGATGCCGTCATGCAGGTGCTGGCTCTCATTGATTGAATGCACTCGACGAATATCTCCCTTAATCCACACCCGGCTCAGTGAACAGTGTGATGGCAAGAAGAACATGTCTTCTTCGATCCCCAAGATCTCACTAATGACTGCATTGATGACACCGCCGTGGCTCACCAAAACAATGTGCTGTCCTTCGTAGTCTGCAATCAATTTTTTAATGGCTCCCATGACGCGGGCACGAAACTCTGCTGAACCTTCACCAAAAAACATGTGGTCCCACATGACTTGGCGATAAAAGGCCTGCTCGCGTGCGGCCCATTCCTCGGGGTCAACCAAAGTCTGCGGGTTAACCCCTGGTTCGAGCTCGCGGTAAGACGCGATCTCAACAAACTCAGGACGCACTTCTGGTGTGAGCCCGAGCGGAAACGCAATGATCTCCGCTGTTTCCTTTGCCCGATGCATTGAGCTACACACGACAACATCAACTTCCTGCTCGGTCAGCACACCTGCAAGTGCAGCTGCCTGAACCCGACCAAGATCACTCAACATTGGGTCATCCCACGCGGTGTGGTCAAACTCTTCTTCGGTTGGGAACACCTGCTGGGCATGGCGAACCAACGTCAGTCGGGTAACACCATCTTCGAGCAGGAGAAACGGGATCCGAACAGAAAACGGTGGCTCAGGTGACAGCGGAGGAAGAACTATCTTCATACAGACTCAATCACCTTCACGGTGCCGGTGGATCCATCGAGTTCAACGAGCGTGCCACTCGGCAGTGATGTACTCGCACCCGCCAATGAGACAACACAGGGGACTCCTAGTTCTCGGCTGACAATCACCGCGTGGCTGGCTTGGGCACCGATTTCACAGATCACCGCACTGGCGATCATGAAAAGTGGAACCCACGAAGGGTCGGTGGTTGTGCAGACAAGAATTTCACCGGGCTCCAATGAGTCAGCGTCGGCGAGGTCCAAGATCACCCGGGTGCGAGCCGTCACTGCACCTTGTGAACCGGGAATGCCTTTCATCTGCGTTCCCGCCGCGGCTCCGACACCCTCGGCGAACCGGCGGCGCTTGGGCCACTCACTAATCGGTGGAATTGGACGATCGCGGATCACCAAATAGGGCGGCTCAAGTTCAGCGAGTGTCAACCATTGCGCGTGCCGTGCTGCCGTTATTTCAGTGAAGGATGCTGGATCTGCGATGAATGAATCCAATTCACTTTCCAGTATTTGGAATACATGCATTGGGTCCGCAAGGAGACCGCGCTCGTGCATCCGACGGCCCAGTTCGCGGAAAGCGAGTTTGGGCTCCTGCATCAACATAACGGTGGCATTTTTGCCGGCTTCACGTAGTCGATATGCGATTTGACCCGAGGAAATCCCCGCAGCCAGTAAGCCTGCTGTTGCTTCGTCACCAGCAACAGCTGCGGTAAGTTCTTCGACTGCAGCTTGACGGCGTTTGGCTGATTCGCCAGCCCGCAGTGTTGGGGACATTGCGTCCTCCTGTCGGCGGACGCGGTCAATCATTTGGTAGGCGAGCGTCGGGTTGATCAGCCACGTCTGAGCACTGATTTCCCATTCGTTTACACCGCGATGACCGAACATGCTGATCAATTCATCAAATTCTGAATTGAACTTAGCCGCGGTCGGTTCAGCGGCAAGGCGTTCGGCGAGACCGTCCATGCCAGCGTCGAAGGCAGCTGTTAGTTCTGCTGATCCGCGAACCAGACGGGAGAGATCCCAGACCCGCTCGGGCATTCCCGCTGAGGCGACGTCACCTAATGCGCCAAAGATTTGAATTGCTAATTCGGATTTACCGACCGCATCAGCGATCCCTTGCACAATTTGCGGCCCCACCGTTGCTCCAATAACAACCTGTGCGTAAGCATCCCAACCTGGACGCTGCCACCGGGCCGAGGTGCGTCCGTACTCGACAAGAGCTGCATCCGAAATGGTTGCAAGGTCTGGTCGACTGGCACGCCACTTCGCGGCATCCGCCAAATATTTCGCGGCCAGCGCTTCCTGGGCCCCACCCAGAATTGCGCCGAAGGATTCACCCAACTTCGCCGAGCATGCTTCATTGTCATCACGCGGATCGTGAACATACGGTGGAACAGTCGAGTTTTGGCCGAAGAAAGAAATATCAATTGCATCAGGGGTCGCGCCTGGCATGCGATGACCGAACACTCGACCGAGTGAAACCTGGTTGTAGAAATAGCCGCCCCATGATCCATATGTTTCTGGTTGCGTCCACAAAAACTCATCGGGTTCAAAAGTGCCGAGGGCGATCCAGGCATCGGCTGTACCCGGCGCCATCCCTTGTTCCCATGTCAGCGTCCAGTTCAACGGTGTGAATGGCTCCGGGCCGACTTCGTCGGCATTGGCGCGCGTGTAAATAGGGAAACGCTCGCTGGGCTCAGTGTCAGCTATCCACGTTTTCATCGTTCCTCCAAAAAATTAAGCAATGAATAAAACAGGTTCAATCACGTTCAGGATGCACCAGAGATGACCTCGCGGTCACCCTCTTTCCACAGCCGATCCAACCGGCGGTAATCGATCCGCCAACCTTCGGGGGTGCGAACAACTCGGTCGGCGTACTCGCCTCCCAAAGCGTAGTGCTTCACCGGGCCGGGTGTTGATTCCCTGATGTGCTGGGAAATGAGATACGTCTTCACTTCGGCCTGGTCACCGTCGAGCTCAATGAGACTTTTACCAATCAGGTGCTGGGTTGAGTCCAATCCGGTCAGGGTGCCTTCAATCATTGCTCGGATCTGCGGGGCACCGGTTGGGCAGCCAAGGCTTCCCCCGTCAAAAATGGCATCGGGGGTAAACAGGGTCTCGAGCGTGTCAAAGTCCTTGGAGTCAATTGCCCGCGCATAACGAACAAGCAGTTCCTCAATCTCAATTCGATCTACTATTTGCGCAAGGTTCATGGTCATAATGAGGAAAATAGACCGTGGCTTCACTTAATGCAAGGACTTCCAATAAAGTCCGCTCAAGGCGATTAACAATTTCTGCGATCAAGGAGTATTCCATGTCCGAAAAGGCAAAGAACTGGGAGGACGTTAAGTCCTATTCCCTCGATGAGGCAGACGAACAAGAAATGTTCGATGCTCAAATTGAATGCACCTTGATCTGGGCCGGTAAAGAAGGGTGGCCCATGGGAGTGATCGTTAATTACATTCACCGTGATGGCCGCTTCTGGTTGACCGCAAGCGAAGAGCGTCCACGCGTTAACTCGATCCGCAAAGACCCACGAGTCAGCATCGCCATCACTTCAAAAGGTTCGCGTGTCATCGAGCGTCGCTCACTGACCTACAAGTGCAACGCGATCGTTCATACGGATCGCGAAACTCTCGACTGGGTACTTCCCGAGTTTGCAAACGCCATGCGTCCGGGTGAACCAGAAAAGGCCGAAGCTTTCCGCGAGATGCTCGACTCCCCCGGCCGCGTTGTCTTTGAACTGATTCCAGAAACTCGGATTGGATTCGATAGCGCCAAGATGTGGAAAGCCTCCGAGGCCGCACGTCCGAGTGATTCACCCTCCGCACCCACTCACTAACACCCACTTGCTGAAAGGAACACCATGCGCTTTGAAAAAAAGGTCCTGTTTGTCACCGGAGGCTCAAGCGGTATCGGTCGCGCTACCGCCGAGCGGGTTGTAGCAGAGGGTGGGCGTGCCGCACTGGTTGATCTCGACCTCGCGAAGGCTCAGGCTGTCGCCGCAGAAATCGGTGGCGGCTGTATCGGTCTGGAAGCGAATGTTGCTGACGAAGCACAGGTCAAAGCCGCCGTCGAAGCAACAGTTGCAGCACTCGGTGGAATTGACCTCGTGCTTGCAGCTGCCGGCCATGCAGAGTTCGGTCCACTCGCAGAGTGGGACATAGCTCGCTTTAACAAAATGATGGAAGTTCACGTTGGTGGCACTTTCAATGTGTGCAAGTACACGACTCCTGTTATGAAAGCACGGGGCGGCGGCTCAATCGTAACAATCGCATCTGTTGCTGCATTCAAGGCCAACAACAACAATGTTCCCTACGGCGCGGCCAAAGCAGCAATCGCTGGCCTTACTCGTCAGTTCACCCTGGAAGCACTCCCGGAAGTTCGCATCAACTGCATTGCACCCGGTCGCACGATCACTGGGATGACTACTCCACTCATGTTGGCCCGCGGTGGCGACATGGAAAAAGGTGAAGAGGTATTTGGCGCGGCGGTTCCCATGAAGCGCATGGCCAGGGCCAATGAGCTGGCAGCCGTAATTTGCTTCTTCCTCAGCGAGGAAGCTTCCTTCATCACGGGACAGACCCTGCTCGTGGATGGTGGAGAAACTCTCGCATAACGAGAATTCCACGCCAAATTCTCAGAATTCATGCAATACTCCGCTCACTAAATTAACAGAGTTGAATTCACAAGGCCACCGGAGGAATCATGCCGCAGCACGAAAACATTGACCCACAATCCTTGGAACCATTGGTGGCGCTCTACTCGGCGCTTCCCGGCGGTTTCAATGCCATTCCCGACATCAATGCGCGCCGAGCAACACTTAACGGCATGTTAGAAGCGATGACTGCGGATTTGCCACCCAATGAAAATGTGCTCCTCGAAGACCGGGTCATTCCTGGGCCCGCAGGTAACCCCGACCTCATGGTGCGGATCTACCGTCCAGCTAAGTCAAGTGGCCCACTGCCAGGCATCCTGTTTATACATGGTGGCGGAATGGTGATGGGCACCCTGGACACGGATCACCTCACCGCGGTCATGCTGTGCGAAACAATCGGAGCGCTCATCGTTTCCGTTGACTACCGGCTTGCACCCGAACACCCAGCACCGGCTGCGATCGAAGACTGCTATGCCGCCCTTCAATGGATGACCTCCAACGCCGCTGAACTTGGCTACGGCCCTGTGGATCGGCTAGCCATTTATGGCGGAAGCGCCGGTGGTGGCCTGACAATCGCCACGGCGCTCGTATCCCGCGACCGTGGTGGACCCTCAATTGGTTTCTTGATGGCTCCATATCCGATGATCGACGACCGCAATGTAACGGACTCGAGTCAGGCAATCCTCGATATCGGTATCTGGGATCGCTCGGGCAATATCGAAGCCTGGGAGTGGTACCTCGGCGGCAAATCTGCTGACCAATACTCGGCCCCCACCCGGGCTAGTGACCTGACGGGACTACCACCAACATTTATTGATGTCGGCGACCAAGACATGTTCATGGATGAAGACCTGGAATTCGCGGGCCGGCTAAAAGATGCACAAGTACCGGTTGAACTACATGTTTACCCCGGCGCCTATCACGCATCGGAAGTCTTCGCGCCAACAGCTGAACTCAGTCAGCGAATCTGGGCCGCGCGCATTGCTGCATTGCAAACCGCTCTGGCCTAACTCCTTTGCGGCAGTGACCTGAAAGTGCACGTAAATGGTTGCGATTTAGTCGAGGATGGTTTCGCGCAAGCGGTTGATATCGCTTGCGTCTAAACCTTTTGCGCGAGCCCATTCCTCTGCACTGCCGTAGTTACTCGTCATGCGTGCCAGGAATTCGCGCATGGTGTCCGGCTCGGAGGCGAAGATCCAATCGGGAGCCCCGGCCAAGCCGTTGTCTTTGAATACTTGGGCGGAGCGAATTCGCTCGATAATCGGGGCCATGTTGGTGGTGGTGACGTGATAGTCAGCAACAATATTTTCGTGCGAGACTCCGAGAATGTCGAGAAGCATCGCAATGACAACCCCAGTGCGGTCCTTTCCTGCTGTGCAGTGAACAACAAGTGGTCGGTTCTGCGGATCTGCCATTAAACGTAGAGCCTCAATTATTGATGGTGCGTTGATTTCAATCTGACGCAGATAGTCGTCAACCAAATTGTCTGCGCCGCCTGCTTCGATTTGCTCTGGGGTGATACCCGACTGGGGGATCATCGGCAGGTGCACCATACGTGCAGATTCGTGCCCGATCACATAACCCTCATGGGTCACCTCGAGCGCCATCCGTAAATCAACTACGAGCGCCGGAGCAATTTCTTCTGACAAATCCAACTGGCCCTGCTCGGTCATTCCTTTCGGGTTATCACTGCGAATCACTTGACGCGACCGAATCAGTCGACCGTCTTGTACCTGTAGTCCACCAAGATCACGAACATTAACCAGGCCATCTATTCGTAGTTCTTCAGCCCGAGACTCACTCATGCCTCTACACCTGCAACTCGGTGAGCCGATGCCAACATTTCGCGGGCCAAGGCAACGGGATCACCCGGATCGGATTGACCTTTTAAGGGTGACTCAACGGTAAGGATTGTTTCTGAGGGGAGCGCGGCGATGAACTCTCGAACCGGGAGATCACCTTGATCGGGCATCAGACGCCCGTGTACGCCTTCACCGCGTGCGGTTTCCGCATCAAGCGCCGCACCTGCCCCCGGAGCGCTACAGATCTGGGCGTACGCAAAAAGTTCTGGTGGGTACAAACGCAGATCACTCGGGTGTCCGCCGGAGCGCTCCAAATGCAATGAGTCAGCGAGTACAACAACGTTGGGTGCACCACACTGCGTAACAATCTGGACGCACGTCGCAAGATCTTTCGCTGCCGAAAACAACATGAATTCAACCGCGATTGACGTCCCGTGTTCGGCTGCCAATTCGGCGATCTGCGCGAGTGTTTCCACCCTGCGTACGGGATCTTCGTCTTCCACCGTGGCGATTACATACCGGGCCCCCAGCGCCTGGGCTGCCTCCAAAAGCGGGCGGGCCCCCACGACGGCGGACGGGTCGGTCATGCGGATTACTTCAACGTCAAGAATGTTGATGCCTTCACTGTCAACTGCGCGAGCCAACGCTTCAAGCGCACGGTCATTACCTAAAACGGCGTGGTCGATACCGGTTGAAGGGCTGGGTGTCAGCCGAAAACCGGTGAAGTCAAAACCTGCTTCGGCGGCAACGGCTGCAAGTCGTGCAGGTGGAACAGTCATCATGGAAAGATGCGCGAGTCCGAAAGCCCGCGACAATTTACGTACCCGCCAATCGCTCGACGATCGGCAGATACGCATCCAAGTGTGCATCACCTACGGTGATGTATGAGAAGCCGTACTCCTCACGTCGACGTTCTAACTCCTCGCATATTTCTTCGACACTGCCAACAGCCGCATGTGGGAAACGTTTTAGTTCAGCTAATTCCAAACCTGTTCGAGCCACGACCGACTCTGCTGTGATCTCTGAACGACCTTGAACCGAGATGAAGTAGGTGGCTGCTTCCAATTCAAGGTCGTCAAAACGCTCACCCGCACCCGCTTTAATCCACTCAATTTTTTTGCGCGTTTCATCTTCTGTTGAGGACGAAATACTTCCCGCTCCCACAGTTCCGCTGCTGTTATTGAAATTGACACTGACAATGTCAGCGAGTTCACCGGCTAAGCCCAAAACTTTGGGTGCACCACCACCGATCATCAATGGTGGCCACGGACGCTGGATCGGTTGTGGTACCGCACGGTAACCGAATGACTCGATAAATTCACCGTGGTAGTCGACTTCACCTTCGTCGGCGTATGCCATGCGCATGAACTCTGCAGTTTCACGTAGTAATTGAATGCGCCGGCCCGCGGATTCCCATGGAATCCCGAGGGCTTCGTACTCATTAACCAACCAGCCTGCGCCCAGCCCGATTTCAAGTCGACCTTCGGAGAGAACGTCAATTGAAGCCATTTCCTTAGTTAGGACGGTGGGTAGGTGATAACTCACGCACGCCATTCGGGAACCGATTCGAAGTGTGGTCGTGGCCATTGCAGCAGCTGTCATTGCTGGGATGATTGCAAGGGTTTGAACCCGGTGCCCCGTTCCTTCAATTTTGCTTCCAGGGCCCAGTAGGTGGTCGGCGACGTGCAGGGTGGAGTACCCGCTGTCTTCGACCTTGCGAGCAAGGTCAACCCATTCCTTCAATGAAGTCGAACTAAAAGCCTGAATTGCAAACCGAAATGGGCGTTTCATGAACGTGCCTTTCGTGCGGAGCGGAAGAAGGATCCGTGCGCGGCTGTAAACCCACCGTCAACAAAAAGTGTTTGCCCGGTAATCCACGATGCCTGTTCGGAACAGAGAAAACTGACTGCATTAGCGATGTCCTGCGACTCGCCCATCCGACTAATGGGAAGCACTCCAGCAATTGATGCCTGCGCCTTTTCATCACCGTAATGGCCAGCGGTCCCTTCGGTGAGCACGGTTCCAGGTCCGACCGCATTACAGCGCACACCCCAAGGAGCAAACTCCAAGGCCATGGCTTCGGTGAGTTGGTTCACCGCAGCCTTTGACGCCGGATACAGAGATGTACCGGTTGCGTGAGCCCTCGATGTAATTGACGAAAGATTGATGACCACTCCACCGCCATTCGTCGCCATTATTGGGACGAGCGCCTGAGCCATGAGGACCGGTCCAATCACATTGACGTCAAGGATGGCGCGCATTTCCTCATGTGTTGTGTGTAAAAGATCTTGGTAACGCTGGATTGCAGCGTTGTTGACAAGCACCCGGCAATTCGGGGCCAACGCCGCGACCGTCGCCACCGCTTCGCTGTCGCAGACGTCCACGATCGCAGTGCGAACACCGAGTGACTCACGCACATCAGTGAGTGGACCTTCTGCAACGTCTAATGCAAGGACGTCATAACCGTCGGTGACAAGTCGCTCAACAATCGCCCGACCGATACCTTGACCCGCTCCAGTTACGACCGCGGTTCCCTTGTTACTCATCCACTCTCCTCATCGGTTTCACCGTGCACCGCCCACGCTACACATCGTCGTAAGATCTCGCGGTATTGCACAGATTCCCATGCGACCCGGTCCACTGTTCCGGTGTCAGCAATCCCAAGGTCAGTAACGTCAAATCGCCCGCGGCAGTGGCCGAGGGTGAAATACACAACTTCGCCCTTTCCTTCCGCGCGAGTAAACAACACCGGGTGTCGCGTGCGTGAGCCGGAGTGCGAAACCTCGAAGCCGGGGCATTCCCCCGTGAACTCAGTGTCAAGGATGACTTCGAGATCCTCGCGCACATCCAACACGTACAACTCGTCGGTGGTCACAAAGGATGAAACTCCTGCTACAAGCGGGTGCTCGGGTTGTACAACATCAACGCGCCAAGGTGAAATTTTTGGGTGCGCAAGGAATCGATTGCCAAGCAATGCACTGAACTCGGGCATCGCGTCGGGGGTGCGAAACACTTTTGGTCCGCCTGCAACAGGTGGGTCAAGCGCCGAGTTTGTTGCGTGTAGTGCGAGGAAGCGCATTCCACCGCGGACCGCTTGCGTCAGGGCTAGCGATTCTTCCTGTGTAGGCCGGACATCACATGTGTACGCAACAACTGCATCTGCTTGTCCAAGTACGTCAATATCGGAGTAGTCGGAATGCACCGAGCATCGAATTGAATCGTATTCGCCAAGCAATGTAAGTAATTCGAGCCGGGCATAGTCAACGTCGTGCCATCGCCCACCGACAACGAGCGCAACCTTGACTGGCAGTACTGAATTGACTTGGGGGGTGGCGCAGTGCATCACATGTGGCATGCGATTGACCACCCCCTTCGTCACCGACGAATTGTTATTAGAACTGGGTTCGAACGGTCATGCCGCCGTCGCACACAACGTTGGTGCCCACGCAGTAACCCATGACCGGACTTGCCAAACCGACGATAACCGCGGCGATCTCGCTGGGCTTGCCCATATGTCCCAATGGAATTGATGCAAGAACTTTTTCGTATACCTCGGGACGACCGGACTTGATTTTGCTCCAGTCGCCCTCTTCGAAATAGACGGGTCCGGGTGAAACAGTGTTCACGCGGATCCCCTTGGGAGCGAGGGCGTGCGCGGCGGCGGAAGCATGCCGAACAATTGCCGCTTTGAAAGCACCGTAGGAATTGGGGGAACTGGGCCATACGTTGTCAAAGCCAAAAGTTGAGGACAGCGCGATGATCGAACCGCCGCCAGCAGCTTCAAGGATGGGTGTGGCTTCGTCGATCAGGTGGACCAACGGAAGAAGGTCAAGTTCGAGGCTCTGCTGCCACTGCTCAGGACCTTTAATTGAGCCACCGGTGACATTGGACACCAAGATGTCAAGCCCACCGAGGTTCTCGGCCGCATCACGGATGAATCCTTTGAGTTGGTCTTCCTTGCTCACGTCAATTGCGCGAGCGAACACCGTAACTCCAGCGCCGCGTAATTCGGCGGCAAAAGCCTCAACGGCTTCTTCGTTGCGGGCGCAAAATGCTACGGATGCACCCTCGGCGGCTAGAAGTTCAACAGTAGCGCGACCAATACCGCGGGTACCACCGGTTACAAGAGCACGTTTTCCAGTAAGACCAAGATCCATGATGTTCCATTCTTTGGGGTGTTAGACACTTTTCGTGCCGAAGCTAGGATGTCCATGTTATCGGATCAGCGTGACAACATAAACTCGCTCTACTCCCATCGTGTTTCATCTCGCTACTTTTCATCAGTTCAATTTTCATCATTTCACCGGAGGCGCCCATGAATCACGTGACGGTACTCCCGCTTGGCCTCGAACTCGAGGTAGCAGAAAACCAGGCGGTCATGGAAGCAGCGCATCAAGCAGGTTATATCTGGCCCACCGAATGCCAGGGGGAAGCTTCCTGCGGCCTATGCGTCAGCATCATTCGTGAGGGCACCGAGAACTGCGCACCCATGCTTGATGAAGAACGGGAAACACTCGAGCGAACGATGGGCATGATTGATTCATCTCGGAGACTCGCCTGTCGTTTGTTAGTCACAGGCCCGGTGACCTTGACCAAGCGCGGCGTTCGCCAAAGTGAGGAGGCATAAAAGATGAGCGAATCTACCGACCTTCATGCACTTGCCCAACGACTTGAACGGCTCGAGACAACCGAGGCTGCCCGATCAACTCTGTTTGCCTATGCGCAGGCGGTTGACACCCGAAATTGGTCGATGCTCGGCGGAGTTTTCAGCGAAGATGCCGTATGTGAAATGCCCGGTCTACTCCTCACCGGTCGCACCGCGATCGTAGAAGCGCTGCAGGGCATGCTGCCCACTGAATTCATTACCCGACACTTGATCGTGAACCCGCAAGTAACGTGGACAGCACCCGGACGGGCCACTGTTCGCGCAACTGTCTACTACGCGCACGAGGGCAGTGGCTTTGAGGCAACCGGTTGGGGGGATTACACCGACGAGATAGTGGTTACTGACGGAATCGGCGTTATCACGCGTACGGTTTTCACACCGGCAGTGCATTTGCCGGGAAGTATCTCGAGCCTTGCCCCACGTGTGCAGCAACTTGAAACGGCCGAATTGGCTCGCGCGGTTTCATGGCGCTACGCGAACGCTGTCGACGCTCCAGACTTCGACTTGTTGAAAAGTGTCTTCACCGAAAATGCTGTCCTAACAACAAGTAAAGGCTCGCGCACCGGTCGCGAGGAAGTACTCAAATATTACGCAACCGCGCTCACTGGTCCGGTAAAACGAAAGCACTTCTTGTTGAATCAGTCACTCACCCCACTCGGTCCTGATTTGGTCTTACTGGAGTCCTACTTTTTATACACATTCTCCGGCGAAGACACCTCCACCATTGGTTGGGGAAACTACGTAGATCGCATCCACATCATCGACGGTGTCGGTTACATCCAGGACAAACGGATTTCAGCGGACCTTCATGCTGACTCCCGTATTGGTTGGGCGCGTCCGTGAGTGATGCACTTAAAGCGCATAACAACCCGCCATACAACCTCGTATTGCTTGATCTCGACGGAACCGTGATTGATTCCGAACCTGGCGTGCAGGCTGCAGTGCGGCATGCACTCATCACCGGTTTTGGAATAACACCGACCAAAGACGAACTCGAAGAGTTTATGGGTCCACCGCTCTCTGACGTACTACCGCGAATTTTTGGACTCAATGATCCAGCCGATGAAAAACTCTTCTTCGAGTTATTTTGCGCGGTGTACTTCCATGGCATGGAGTACGACTTTGATCTGTACCCGGGCATGCTCGATCTGGTCAATGACCTATTTGACGCCGGGGTCTCAATTGCCTTAGCAACATCTAAGCCCGCGGAATCCGCGGAGCGAATCTTGCAGCGCGCCAACATTGATCATCGCTTCACTTTCATAGCGGGATCCGCATCTGATGGTTCGCGTCAAAACAAGACCGATGTACTTGCACATGCCTTCACTCAGATGCAAGCAAGTGCTGCAACGCATCGAATTGTAATGGTGGGTGATCGCGCCATTGATCTACATGCCGCACAGGACCACGGAGTCGACAGCATTGCGGTCTACTGGGGATACGCACCGGAGAGTGAACTCGATGAATGCGCCGCAACCCATCGGGTAGTAAACGTTACAGAGCTAAGAAAGGTGCTGTTACCGGACTGAGTTGGTTGATCCCCGGCTAGCGAACAGCCGCGTCAAGTAATGGAGCAAGGCGATCAGGTATACCGATCCAATCTTGTGGAGAAACAATTGCAGGATCAAAGTTTGCATCGATTGAAACGGCGTCAACTCCTGCTGCAGCAGCGGCGGCCACCTCAACACACAACTCGTCCACACTGAGCGGACGCAGATTGGCCACGACCACCGGTGGATCGGTGAACAGGTCCCAACACATTTTCAGAGGTGCTAGATGGGCCGGACGCATCGATGCGAGAAGGTCCATCTTTTCTAAATGCTGCTCAAGTGTCCCCGATGCCGGATTCCACCAGTCAAATTGTTCGGCGGTCCGCGCGAGCCCTACTTCCGATCGCATACCCGACATGAGTGGCGGGTGCGGTCGCTGGATTGGTTTAGGGTCAACATCAGATGCAGGAATGGAAAAAAACTCACCTTGGTGATTGACGGGATCAGGACCCCAGCAGGCTTTCATCGCGTCAATAAATTCACCGGCGCGACGGCCCCTGGTCCGCGGGTCAACGTCATATTGCGCGTGCTCTTCATCGGACCAACCAACACTAAAACCGAAAATGGTTCGCCCACCCGAGAGGACATCCAGCGTTGTGATCCGCTGGGCTAGGTCAACCGGGCGGTTGTAACCGGCCACCAGAACGCTCGTTCCTAAAATGATTTCAGTAGTCCAACCCGCAACGACTGATAACAATTCAAGTGGCTGCAATACCGAACGATACGCCTGCGGAACAGCCAATCCCGGTCGCGCTGAGTAACCCGAGAGCACTTCGTGCGGATAGAACAGATGCTGTTGAACAAACAGGTGCCCAAACCCCAGTTCCTCCGCTCGCTCTGCAAAGCCGCGCACTGCACCAGCGTCAACGTTGGTGCCCAACTGGGGCAGTGACAGGCCAACGCGCATGCGATCAATCACGGCCAAAGACCGCCACCAACAGTGACGACTTCGCCATGCATGTAAGGAACTTCGTCACTGAGCAGCCAAGCGGCCGTTGCGGCGATTTCTTCCGGTTCTGCGTACCGACCCATAGGAACCGCAGCACTCATCGCGCCCTTGAATGTCGCTACGTCAATACCCGCCAAGGCCGCTAGGCCTTCTTCGAGTGGGCGCATCATGCGCGTATCAA
>CAMCYV010000002.1 GCA_945885645.1 Bifidobacterium breve
CTGGAGTCAGCCGGGGCAGCGTCATCGGTTCGCACCAATACCGCGACGAGCGTCGAGGAACCACCATTTGTCAGCCACATCTTTTGACCATTGAGCAAGTAACCATCAGCGTTTTTGACTGCTTTTGAAGTAATTGCGGAGACGTCGGACCCGCAGTTGGGCTCGCTCATGCTGAAAGCTCCGCGCACTTCGCCGGTCGCCATGCGCGGTAGGTATTTTTCCTTTTGCTCAGCCGTTCCGTGGTGCATCAGCATGTAGGCAACGATGAAGTGGGTGTTGATCACGCCGCTGACAGGCATCCAGCCACGTGCAATTTCTTCGACCACGAGGGAGTAGGTCAGCAGGGACTCACCGAGGCCGCCGTACTCCTCAGGGATCATCAATCCAAAGACGCCAAGTTCTTTGAGGCCATCAACAATGGCCTGCGGGTACTCGTCGGCGTGCTCAAGCTTGTTAGCAACCGGGATTATCTCGTTGTTCGTAAAGTCGTGAACCGCGCTCAAAATCTCTTTCTGAATGTCGGTGAGTCCTTCGGTGTATGCCAAGCGTGTCATGATGGTCCTTTATTCGGTTACAGTTATTCGGGTACGGTGAATTGTTGTGTTCGAGTTAGGCCAGCCGCCCTACCTTTGGCTGCCATTACCAAAGCCATTTTGCGAGATGCTTCATCGATCATTTCATCGCCGAGCATCGCTGCACCTTTTGCTCCACCGCTAGCCGAAGTGAAGTACTCGTAGGCATCGAGGATCATTTCGGCGTGGTCGTAGTCCGACTGATCCGGTGAGTAAATTTCGTTTGCCGCATCGACTTGGCCCGGGTGCAGGGCCCATTTGCCGTCGAATCCAAGCGCTGCCGAGCGAGATGCAACGCGACGGAATCCATCAACATCTTTGATTTGCAGGTATGGGCCATCAATCGCCTGCTTGTTGTAGGCACGGGCTGCCATCAGGATTCGCATCAAGATGTAGTGGTAAGCGTCACCGGCGTCATAGCCGGGAGGCTGCTCACCGACGACAAGTGATTTCATATTGATACTCGCCATAAAGTCGGCTGGGCCAAAAATAATGGTTTCAACACGAGGACTGGCTTGCGCGATTGCGTCAACGTTGATGAGCCCAAGCGCATTTTCAATTTGGGCTTCGATCCCAATCCGTCCCACCTCGAGACCATTTGATTTCTCGAGTTGGGTGAGCAGTAGATCGAGGGCAATAATCTGGTCGGCCGTCTGAACTTTCGGCAACATAATCGCATCAAGGTTGGCGCCCGCACCTTCAACAACTTCAATGACGTCGGCATAAGTCCACTGAGTCGTCCAGTCATTCACGCGGACTGAGCGGATCTTGCCGTCGTATCCACCTTCATTAAGCGCATTGACGATGTTCTTGCGGGCTTGCGGCTTGGCCAAGGGCGCCACGGCATCTTCGATGTCCATGAAAACTTGATCAACAGGCAGGGTGCGCGCCTTGTCGAGCATTTTCTCGCTACTTCCCGGTACCGCGAGATTGGATCGACGGGGGCGCAACGCTCGTTCCGTATTTGACATGAATGAACATTAGCGCACACCTAATTATCGCGCTCACGAGAACTTTGAGGGTTAGGTCACACCATCACTCCTGAAGAAAAAGCCGGGATTCCCCACCGGGGTAGGCACTCTCGCTTAAATCGGTGATGTCTCCATCGGGATCTCACTCTTCGGGTTTGACCTAATCACGAGGACAACACCGGCAATGATTAATGCCGCGGCCGGGTAGATCGCGATCGGTGGGGTTTGCCCCAACCAAATCGCAGCAGCCAATGCCGCCCCCGGCATCTCAAATAAAATTGCAAGTGAAACGAATGTGGCCGATGAGTTCGCCAACACTTTGTTCATTAACGTGTGACCCAGCAACTGCGCGCCTAAGGTGATCGCGAGAATCATGAGCCACGCATCAAGACCAAAACCGACTAGATCTTGTTGAAAAACAAACATCATCGGCAGGATGGTTAACGCTGCAATTCCATACAGCGGGAATGTCATGGTTGCAGTTGGCACACTCTTTCGCACTTCAGCACTGACCGAGACGTATGCAGCCGCAAGAATTGCACCCGCCAAAGCAAGTGCATCGCCAATGAGATGTCTGGTATCAATGCGAATATCAATACCCGTCAATACCAATACTCCGGATAGTGCAATCCAAATTCCAATCCACGAACCGCGACTGATCCGCACCCCTCGAGCTCTGGCGATGAATGCGGCCCAGATCGGTTGGGTTGCCACCAGCGCTGTTGAGGCGGCAACAGATGTGAAGACGAGAGAAGGAATCCAGGTAGCAAAGTGAAGACCCAGGAATGCCCCGGACATTGCCGTGAGTCGCCACTCTCGACGCGTCAAGGATCGAAATGATTCCCGCTCTCTTAGGCCCACCCACAGTCCCGTAATGCCGCTCCCGATCAGGCAGCGCCAAAAGGCAATCGCGAGAACCGGTGCGGCCGTGGCGACGATCATGGGGCCACTGAGTGCAAGGAAAACGATGGCAACAGCTAGGGAAATTAAGTCACCTCTGGGAGGCAGACCAAGGTCCACCGATCCGCGATCGCTCCCTCTTTGCACGGCGGCTCCCACAGGTGAAGCCAACACCATTGGCCCGACCCCCCTGCAATCAGCCCAACAGGTTTTTTGTAGGAAGCATTAAGCGGTACCCTGCGCAGGTGAGCACAAATCCGCGAGTCTTCCTCGCCCGGCTGAATGGCATTGGGGTATTTGACCCCAATGGCGACCAAGTGGGCAAAGTGCGTGATGCAATTGTCATTTTGCGAACCGGAACCCTGCCCGCGCGGCTCACCGGCTTAGTTGTTGAGGTCCCCCCACGTCGCCGAATTTTTGTTCCCATGAGCAAGGTCACCACAATTGACTCGGGTCAAATTATTGTTACAGGAACAGTGAACCTACGCCGGTTCGAACAGCGCAAAAATGAAACGCTAGTCACCGCGGAACTACTCGACCGGACCGTCGCATTACATGCCTCGGGTGATCCCGTGACAATTCTTGACGTAAGCGTTGAACAGTCTCGCAGCCGCGAATGGTTGGTAGATCAACTTTTCGTGCGCAGAGCGACAGCAGGGTTTCGTCGCAGAGGCGAAAAGATGATCGTCGATTGGCACGATGTCACGAACATGTCACTCCCGGTTCCCGACCAAGCAGCAGAACAGCTGCTGGCAACAATGGAGACCTTGCGCCCGGCTGACGTCGCATCCATGCTGCGCGACCTCACTCCCAAGCGACGAACTGAAATTGCCCGCGAACTCGACGACGAACGCCTGGCGGACGTTCTCGAAGAGATGACGGATCAGAATCGTGTTGAGATCTTGGAGGCCCTTGAATCAGAACGAGCAGCCGATATCTTGGAAGAAATGGATCCCGATGACGCCGCCGACCTTATTTCTGAACTGGCACCCGAGCGCGCTGAAGATCTCCTGACCCGCATGGAACCTGACGGCGCCAACGATATTCGACGATTGTTGCGTTACGACGACTTTTCAGCCGGCGGCATGATGACAAGTGAACCGATAATCATGGCACCTTACGAAACTGTCGCCGATGCCCTCGCTCGAATCCGCAATCCTGATCTCACGCCGGCACTTGCTTCACAGGTGTATGTCTGTCGAGCACCCACCGAAACTCCAACGGGGAAGTATCTGGGTGTCGCTCACTTTCAGCGGTTGTTACGCGAACCACCATCGTCTTTAGTATCCGCCCTTGTTGACACGACCCTTGAACCAATGCGCCCAGACACCCCCCTTTCCGTTGTCACCCGAAGCTTCGCCAACTACAACTTGGTGGCACTGCCGGTTGTTGACGAAAATGGTTCACTCGTCGGGGCCGTTACCTTCGATGACCTTGTCGACCACATGTTGCCAGAGGGTTGGCGGGAAGCACCTGACGGCTGGGAACCCGATGAATCGGCGGTGAACAATGGCTAATTCACCGATGGAGCCCGGTCGCAAGCGACGATTGGACCAGCCACTAGAACGCGGTCGCACCATGCGCCCGAGTTATGACCCTGAAGTTTTTGGAGCAATGTCTGAGCGGGTTGCGCGGTATATCGGGTCTTGGTCATTTATTGCTTGGATGACAGCGGTAGTTGTTACCTGGATCGGCTGGAATGTCCTTGCTCCTGATAATTTAAAGCCCGATATTTACCCATTCATTTTTCTCACCTTCCTGCTGTCGTTGCAAGCCTCCTACGCCGCGCCGCTTATTTTGCTGGCCCAGAACCGACAAGCTGACCGCGATCGAGTGCAATTCCAGGAAGACCGGACCCGAAATGAACGAATCCTGGCGGACAGTGATTACCTCGCTCGAGAAATCGCTGATGTCCGCGATGCGATGGGTGAATTAGCAACCCGAGACTATTTGCGTAGTGAACTGCGCGATCTACTCGAAGACATCGTTGATCGTCTCGATCGAATTGAAAGCGCTCAAAAGCCCTCGCCTACTCCCCCGATAGCATCAGAGCATGGACTTAACCCGGAGTAAATCCGACGATTCTGAAACAAGTATCGACCTTGAAGCGGTTTACGCAGCACTTGCCGGTGTCGATGATCCCGAAATTAATCGGCCGATCACCGACCTCGGAATGGTGAAAGGCGTCCAGCTTTTCGGAAACGGTCTGGTTGAGGTCGGAATTTTCCTCACCGTCTCCGGGTGCCCCATGAAAACCACTATCACGGATCGGGTTACCAACGCCGTTATGCAGGTTCCCGGTGTCCTCGAGGTAAAAGTTGAACTAGACGTGATGTCAGAAGAACAGCGCGGCAAAATGCGCGAAACCCTCCGTGGAAAAGCTGAGAAAGAAATCCCCTTCAACAAACCGGGATCCCTCACAAAGGTTTTTGCAATTGCTTCTGGGAAAGGTGGGGTGGGCAAGTCCTCCGTGACGGCCAACCTGGCAGTTTCCCTCGTTCAACAGGGTTACACGGTGGGGCTTCTCGACGCTGATGTGTACGGCCACTCAATTCCTAAGATTCTCAATGCAATGACCCCCCCCACCATGGTGGATGGCTTGATCATGCCGCCACAGGGTAACGGTGTGCGGGTCATGTCCATGTTGTCTTTCAAACCGGGCGGAATAGAGCAGGCTGTGGCCTTTCGGGGGCCAATGCTGCACCGCGCACTTGAACAATTCTTGACCGACGTTTGGTGGGGTGACTTGGATTTTCTGCTTCTGGATCTACCTCCTGGCACCGGGGACATAGCGTTATCAACCGCACAGTTACTGCCCCAAGCTGAACTGATTGTTGTTACCACTCCTCAACAAGGCGCTGCTGATGTCGCAATCCGGTCGGGAACACTTGCCGCACAGACGAATCAAAAAGTTTTCGGTGTGATCGAAAACATGAGCTCATTCCCTTGCCCTCATTGCGGTGAGCCAATTGATCTTTTTGGTGCCGGAGGCGGTCAAGCCTTAGCCGATGGACTCACCAAGACTCTCGGAACCAATATTCCACTTCTGGGAAATATTCCATTCGATGTGCGTCTACGTGAAGGTGGAGACAAGGGTGAGCCCTTGGTAAGTGCATTTCCAGAATCTGATGCAGCGGTTTCGATCACTGCGATCGCCGCGCAACTCAGTGCTAAGCCACGCGGGCTCGCGGGCATGAGCCTTAACATCACACCCGCGGGACGTTAAACAACGAGCGCTACGTAGCGTCCGGGTCAAACATTGGCTTATCGCTTTGGGCTGCCGGCTTAGTTTTCGCGGGTGGGGTGTCTTCGGCAAACAAGGAAGTCGCAATGTTTCGTGGGTGATACTCACCAAGACTTTTCACTGTATTGATCGTGTCCTGCAAGTCCAACCCGGATGAGTCAGCAAGGTCCCTACGCGCGCTACCCGCCATTTCGCGGATTTGACGCAACCACTTGACCGCGTCAGCGGCCGCTTTCGGCAGCCTTTCTGGACCAAAAATCAGGAGCCCAAGCACACCGAGGGCGATCATCTCCCCGATTCCAATGTCAAACACAGTGTTAGGTTACGCCGAACCTGATGGGCAAGATGAGTGAGGTTGGCAGTTCCACCCACCGATAGTGCTAGCCGATTGTGGTCGAGGAGCCCAAAGTCAACGGAATAGTGGAATTCTGTCCCCTTCGGATAATCGATATTTCGATCTGCTCACCCGGGGCATAACTGCGAATTGCAACAACAAGTTCGGTTGAGTCAGCAACTTGACGGCCATTAAACCCGGTAATCACGTCACCGACCCGTAATCCTGCTTGCTCCGCAGGTCCACCAGGAGTGATTTCGCTGATTTCGGCGCCGTCACCGGTAAAGGCCGTGTTAAGAACCACACCAATGATCGGTGTCTGTGAATCACCCGTTGAAATTAACTCTTCAGCAATTCTTTTTGCGGTGTTGATCGGGATGGCAAAACCAAGTCCAATGGATCCGGTCTCACCACCGATTGTTCCCGCCAAGGTCGCGATCGCCGAGTTGATTCCAATGACCCGTCCACCACCATCCAATAGTGGGCCGCCCGAGTTTCCTGGATTGATCGCGGCATCGGTTTGTATTGCATTAATAAACGCCAGTTCGCCACTTCCGCCCGCGGTAACTGGCCGATCCAATGAACTAATGATCCCCGAAGTTACAGTGCCGTTGAGTCCCAGTGGAGCGCCGATTGCAATTGCGACTTCACCGACGCGCACGGCACTCGAGTCACCAAGCACGGCCGCAGGCAATCCAGTTTTATCAACTTTAAGTACGGCTAGATCATAGGAAGAGTTACGACCCACAATCTTGGCAATTGCTTTTTCACCGTTTTCAAAAACAACAGTGAGTTCCCCACCGTCGGCTGCCGGAGCAGCTACGTGGTTATTCGTGAGAATGTAGCCGTCCGATTGAACGATAAAGCCCGAACCACTACCCGATTCCTCGCCCGCCTCAATCAATATTGACACGACACTGGGTAACACTGATTCCGCAATTGCAGCAACATCAGTTGTACTCACGTTCACGACGTCGTCCAGTTGAGGCAACGAAATTGTATTTGTCTCGCCACCTGAATTCTGTTCCCCATTGGATCCGATCAAATATCCACCGAGGCCCGCAACACCACCGACGACGAGAGCGGTAATTGCCGAAACCAGGATCGTTCCCCAGACACCCAGCCCACGCTGCTTCGATGTACGAGCGGCAGGCCCGGGCCGCGCAGGGGGTGCGACGAAGTTGGTCGGGGGGAGTTCACTCACCACGCAAGCCTAACGTGCACTATGACCGGTGCCCGAGGGCTTACCACTAGGCTCCTGAGAGCATCTATACTCGAAGTCACCCGTCTCGCAAGGAGTGAAATGTCTTATTCAGCGATTACACCCGGCGCTGCCGACTACACGGAGAATTACCTTGGTGAGTTTGACGCCGAACACGCAAGCGAATTGCGAGACGCCAGATTACAGGCTGCCGACCTAGGGCTCGAGTGCGTTAGTGCCCAAGTTGCATCCCTTCTGGAACTACTGGCAGCCTCAATCCAAGCTCAGGCAATCATTGAAGTAGGCACGGGAACCGGTATCTCAGGCGCTGCGCTCCTTGAAGGCATGAAGGCTGGCGGCGTCCTCACCAGCATTGATCTTGAGGCTGAATACCAACGTCATGCCAAAGATCTATTCACCAGCCTCGGATGCCCATCCAACCGCATGAGACTCATTGCGGGGCGTGCACTTGACGTGCTGCCCAGATTTTCCGACGGTGCATACGACCTCATTTTTATCGATGCTGATGCGGGGGAATACCCCATGATGCTCAACCAAGCGAAACGCCTGCTTCGCATTGGTGGGCTAGTGATTTTCCATGGTGCATTTGCATCGGGAATGGCTGACCCAAGTGTTCGTGACTACGAGGCTACCGCGATGCGCGATGTTGCAACAGAATTACGTTCTGACAGCGACTGGTTGTCTTCACTGCTCACAGTGGGCGAGGGGCTTTTCTTGGCCTCATTGCAAAACAGGGATTAACAACTGTTCTAGGCAAAAACTTCCAGTAGTTTGGCGCCCAATTCTTTTGCTTCATCAGCCTTAAGCTCAACAACGAGGCGTCCACCGCCCTCTAAAGGAACCCGCATTACATAGCTGCGAGCCTCTTTGGTGACCTCCATTGGTCCGTCTCCGGTACGTGGCTTCATCGCGGCCATATTCGTGTCCCCTTCCAGCCAAGTCATTGCAGCGCCATTGCGCCCATCAGGTGCCCGGGCACGCCCGGTTCGAAAGGCCCATTATTCCGCATGACCCGCTTCCGTAGCCACGCGCCCTCTCATTGACCTGATCGGCCCTCATTTAGAAGGGCCGGCCCGATTCAATCTCACGCTTGAGGGCCTTCAGAGATCTCTTTACTCCAGCGAGCAGTGGGAATTTGCCTATTGGCCAGCCGAGAGCCCCCAGAGCACCCAATGGCAACTCAAAATCCTCGCTCCAAATGAATCGTGCCGTATTTCCTGGCAGAGCGACAACCTCCATGGTGCCGGTCCCTTTTACCAAGGTCCCCGTGTGGAGAACATCGACCCGGTAGGGCGGCTCCCACCGGGTAATTTCCATGGTGTCCCAGAAGCCCACCGGACCGGCTCCCGTCCAGCCAGCAATCACCGAACCCACACTTTTGCCATCACCTTTGCGGATTTCCACCCTGGTGCCTACCATCCAACGATCCTGCTGGGTCCACGCTGTGAAAGCATCGAAAACTTCTTGCACCGGTGCGTTTATCACGATGTCCAAGTCAAGTCGGCGAACACGTTTAGTGCTCATAGTTCTGTAGTTTTCATTGTGGTTTGCGGCTCGATTCAAGTTCTGTAATCCGGCTTTCAAGCAGTGCGATTTTTTGATCAACCTCATCCATGCGATAGCCGCGAATCGTTACATCAAAGCCCTGTGAATTGGGTTTGTAGTCACCCGTGTTCTCAATTCCAAAGCTGGGGGTGAACCGACCGGTGATCAACACCGCCGCTCCTGCAATTACCAGGATCGCAAGGATCACGAAAAGGAATGTCATGTGCCCAGTCCACCATGGATGGGTGAACTTTGCTCTGTTAGCCAACGTCGGAGGTTCGTCGCCACGCTGATCAACTCCTCCACATTCACAAATTCCCCTTGGCTGTGAGCGATCGATGGGTCACCCGGTCCGTAATTGACCGCGGGTGTTCCCATCGCCGAGAAGCGGGCAACGTCGGTCCAACCAAACTTCGGAGCGACCGTGGCTCCCGTTGCAGCGAGAAACGCTTGTGCAGCAGGGTGCGATAGGCCGGGCAGGGCACCCGGAGCTTGGTCGGTAATGTCAACGTCAAAGCCTGCAAAGATTTCCTTTACATGCGCTACCGCCTCATTCACTGACTTGTCAGGAGCGAAACGGTAATTCACCGTGACACAGCAAAGATCGGGGATCACATTTCCCGCTATGCCACCGCTTATCGCGACAGCGTTTAAACCTTCACGGAATGTGAGGCCATCAATGACGGGGTTGGCAGGTTCGTAGTTCTCCAATATCTCTAAGATTTCACGCGCTTGGTGGATTGCATTTTTGCCCATCCAGCTTCGCGCGCTGTGTGCCCGTTCGCCACGAGTGGTGATGCTGGCTCTAATTGTCCCCTGACAACCTGCTTCAATGTTGGCGTTGCTGGGCTCCATGAGGACCGCGAAATCGGCTTCTAAAAACTTTGGGGCGGTCTGCGATATTTTCTGGAGACCATTGAACTCTGAACTGACTTCTTCGGATTCATAGAATATAAAAGTCAGGTCGCGCACAGGGTCGGTGACAGTGGCCGCAAGGTGCAAAGCAATTGCAACCCCACCTTTCATGTCAGCCGCACCTAAACCATAAATCCGCTCTGACTCAACGCGGTGAGGGAGATTTCCATTGGCCGGGACGGTATCCAGATGGCCAGCGAGAACAATTCGATCACCCCGGTCAGCATGATTGGTGGCAATCACCGAGTTACCAATTCGAGTAACTGATAAGTGTGAGTATGCACGCAAGGCCTGCTCAACCAGATTCGCAATCTGTTCCTCGTCATGCGATTCGCTGGGAATGTCAATCAGGGCCGCGGTGAGAACGGGCAGTTCAACACTCAAAGACAATGGTTCCAACTGCCTCGTGATGCTCACGCCACTACGGTAGTGCCGTGAGCGAAAATCTGTTGAATGGACCTGCAAGTGGACTCGGATTAGCAACGTACAGCGATAACACGCTGCTGGACGTCTGGTACCCAAACCCCGCATTGGGGTCCTCTCCGCCCGATGTGCCCGGACTCGATGCCGGTGCTGTCCACGACGAGTTGCGAGGTGTAACCGTTCGCGGAATACGCACGCAGATTTCGAACCTTTCCGAACCCCCGGCTGACGGCGCCGACGCATACTTGCGCCTTCACCTACTTTCGCACCGATTGGTGGCCCCGCGTTCGATCAACATGGAAGGTATTTTTGGCAAACTTGAGCTTGTAGCATGGACAAATCTCGGACCGATCCCCGTCGATCGGGTGGGTGAAGTACGACTTCGTTCCCGCGCCCGCGGTGACCAGTTAACAATCTTCGGGTTGGATCGCTTTCCACGCATGGTGGATTACGTCACTCCCAGTGACGTCCGGATTGCCGACGCCGATCGGGTCCGGCTCGGCGCCCACCTTGCCCCGGGAACAGTAGTTATGCACGAAGGCTTTGTGAATTTCAACGCAGGAACGCTGGGCACCTCAATGGTGGAAGGTCGCATTTCCGCTGGAGTGATCGTGGGCGCAGGCTCCGATATTGGCGGTGGCGCATCCATTATGGGGACCCTCTCCGGCGGTGGCAAAGAAGTGGTTTCCGTAGGCAGCGAATGCCTGATCGGTGCAAATGCAGGAATTGGGATTTCACTTGGTGACCGCTGTGTTGTTGAGGCGGGTCTCTACGTAACCGCCGGAAGCAAGGTGCTTTTGCCTGATGGCGAGGTTGTTAAAGCCGGTGCACTCTCGGGCGCACATGACCTACTGTTTCGAAGGAACTCCGTCACCGGGGGAATCGAAGCCGTGAACCGTACCGGTTCATGGGGTGGACTTAACGCTGCCTTGCACTAAAACACTTACTTCGACTTACCCTGACTTATCTCGACGGGTAGTTGCGCTCTGTTGCCCCGATGTAGACCTGTCGAGGCCGGCCAATCTTGGTGGCTGGATCTTCGATCATCTCTCGCCATTGAGCGATCCAGCCCGGCAAGCGACCGAGAGCAAACAGCACGGTGAACATCCGGGTTGGGAATCCCATAGCTTTGTAAATCAACCCGGTGTAGAAGTCAACATTGGGATACAACTTGCGCTCGATGAAGTAAGGATCAACAAGTGCGACAGCCTCAAGTTGCAAAGCAATGTCCAATAGTGGGTCATTCACGTTGAGCGCTTCAAGAACTTCATAGGCTGTCTTTTTAACAATTGCAGCGCGTGGATCGTAGTTCTTATAAACGCGGTGACCAAAGCCCATGAGTTTCACACCGTCTTGACGAGATTTGACCTTCGCTATGAAAGCATCGACACCTTCGCCAGACGCATGAATCTGACCGAGCATTTCCAGAACAGCTTGATTAGCGCCACCGTGTAGCGGACCAAAAAGTGCCATGATGCCGGCAGAGACGCTTGCAAAAAGGTTGGCATGTGACGAACCAACAAGTCGCACGGTTGATGTTGAGCAGTTCTGCTCGTGGTCACCATGCAAAATAAATAGTTGGTCCAGCGCGCGCACAACGACCGGATTCGCGACGTATTCCTCAGCCGGAACTCCAAATGTCATGCGGAGGAAGTTTTCAACAAACCCCAGCGAATTATCTGGATAGAGGTAGGGCTGCCCGATAGATTTCTTGTAAGCGTAGGCAGCAATTGTGGGCATCTTGGCCAGGAGTCGAATCGTCGAAATCTCGACCTGCTCCTTATCAAATGGATCCAGCGAATCCTGATAGAAGGTGGACAGTGCCGAGACCGCCGAAGACAGAACGGGCATCGGGTGGGCATCACGAGGGAATCCGTCAAAAAATCGACGTAAGTCTTCGTGCAACATGGTGTGCTGATTGATTACGAACTCGAATTCGCGCAACTGATCGGGTGTTGGCAACTCACCGTAGATCAGCAGATAAGAAGTCTCGGAAAATGTTGATTTTTCTGCAAGCTGCTCGATCGGGTAGCCGCGGTACCGAAGGATTCCTTCGTCGCCATTGATGAAAGTTACGGCTGAGGTGCAAGCGGCAGTGTTGACAAAACCTGGATCCAGGGTCACGTTCCCCGTGGTTTTCAGTAAGTCATATATGCCTAAGCCATTCTCGCCTTCAGTGGATTCGACGGTGGGTAGGTCAAGGACACCGCCCGGAAAATTGAGTACGTTGTCAGTCACATGCGCAGAGTACTGCCCTCATGGTTGCCATGAAAATCCACCTAGGCAAAATTGAGAAGTCGGGCAACCGCGCTGTCGACGGCTTCGTCCGTTGCCGTTAACGCAACCCGAACGAATTTTTGGCCCTGGTGCCCGTAGAAGGCGCCCGGAGTCACCAGGATCCCCTTGGCGGCGAGCTGAGAGACGCTCTCCCAGCAGTCCTTGTCTTGGGTCACCCACAAATACAAACCGGCCTCACTGTGGCGAATGTCAAACCCTGCGTGGGTTAACGCGCTGCGAAGCGCAGCCCTTCGGGAGTCGTACCTCGCCTTTTGCTCCCGAACGTGTTCGACATCCTGGTAGGCCGCGATAGCCGCATATTGCACAAACGTGGGAACCATCATGCCTAAGTGCTTGCGAATTCCCAGAATTCTATTGACTAATTCTGGGTCACCCGCCAACATTCCCGATCGATAACCAGCCATATTGGACCGTTTCGACAGTGAGTGCACTGCGAGCAATCCGGTCAGATTTCCACCGTGTACTCGCTGGTCCAAAATGGATACCGGCTCGGCATCCCAGCCCAGTTCGAAGTAGCACTCATCACTCACGATCACGACACCGTGGGCTTGACCCCATCGGACGATCACTTGAAGTCGCTCCAAACTCAACACTTCACCCGTTGGGTTTGACGGAGAATTGAGCCACACCATGGACACTGCTTCGGTCAACAGTTCCGGAGAGTCGGTCGCGATCACCTCGCAGCCAGCAGCGATTCCGCCCACCAGATAGGTCGGGTAGGCGATCTCGGGAATAAGGACAACCTCGCCAACACCCAAGCCGAGCAGATTAGGCAGTGTTGCGACGAGTTCCTTTGAACCAATGGTTGGGAGCACGGCAATATTCTCGGGAGCCCCCAAGTTCCCAACCGCCCAATTAATGAAGGCTGTCGATAGTTGCGGGATCCCCGCGGTCGTCGGGTATCCCGGTGCATTTGATGCCGCCGCGAGCGCCTGCTGAATGACTAGCGGTGTTGGATCCACCGGAGTGCCCACAGAAAGGTCAATAATGCCGTCGGGGTGGGACCGAGCAGTTTCCGCGAATGGTGCGAGGGTGTCCCACGGGAAGTCCGGTAGTTGGGACCAACGATCCGAATTCACAATATTGCGCTCCGATTAAATCTTGTTCGTCACACTGTTATTCGTCGTGAATTTGGGTTTCGATACCGGCAAGCAGGGGGGCATCAAATGCCTGCGCACCGAGTTTTGCAGCTCCACCGGGTGAACCCAATTCAACAAAAAAGTCCACATTGGCTGCGGTGAACGCCTTGTGCTCCTCGGGGACGTCGTCTTCGTAGTAAATGGCCTCAACGGGGCATACCGGCTCACAGGCACCGCAGTCAACACATTCGTCTGGCTGGATGTACAGCATGCGGTCGCCTTCATAGATGCAATCCACCGGACACTCTTCAATACAAGACCGGTCTTTGAGGTCTACACAGGGAAGGGTGATGACGTAGGTCACGTTCGCTCCAAAAAGTAGGGCGCACATTACATTGCGATCAATGCGCCGGGTTAGCTAAGGAAGTTGTGCGGTCTCAACTTACCGCCTACCGCCCCGGTTCGCACCTAGCGTCCCGAAAACCTCGTCAGCGTCTAGGCTCAAGGGGTGCAGATCTACAACACGATGACCCGGGAAATTGATTCCGTTGAAACAAACCACCCCGAACTTGCGCGCATTTATGCCTGCGGACCGACTGTGTACCGGGACGCGCACGTGGGAAATATGCGCACTTTTCTGGTGACGGACTTGATCGCCCGGACCCTGCGGTATGAAGGCTATCGCACAATTGTTGTTCAAAACATCACCGATGTTGGTCACATGGCGGATGACACGGGCTTAGGAGATGGCGATGAGTCACTTCCCGGTTCACAGGACAAAATGCTCGCCGAGTCTGAAAAAACGGGGAGATCGGCACTCGACATTGCCCAGCACTTTGAACGTGCATTTCACCAGGACCTTGCCCGCCTCAATATTTATCCGGCGGATCACTACCCCAAAGCGAGTGAATCGATTGAATCAATGCTCACCTTGATTCAAAAATTGATTGATAGCGGAAACGCTTATGTAGGAAGCGATAACTCGGTCTATTTTTCCGCAGAATCATTTCCCAGTTATGGAGCTCTGAGCGGAAACAGACTCGATGCGCTTCGTCCCGGCCATAGATTTGACGCCGAGGAGAACGAATCAGCCAAGAGATTTCATGCGGATTGGGCCCTGTGGAAGTCGGCGGGTGAGAATCGGACCCAGCTCACTTGGGAAACTCCTTGGGGGCGTGGGTTTCCTGGCTGGCACACCGAGTGCAGCGCGATGAGTTTGGATTTACTCGGTGAAAATATTGACATTCATACGGGTGGCATTGATCTCCGATTCCCCCACCACGAGGACGAGCGAGCGCAGAGTAATTCAGCGACTTCCAGTGACGGGAAATTAGGTGATCACGAAGTGGTCCGGCATTGGGTACATGCTGAACATCTACTTTTTGAAAACCGGAAAATGAGTAAGTCCTCAGGCAACGTCGTTCTGGTCCAAGACGTTATTGATCGCGGTTACGACCCACTCGCACTTCGCTTAGCATTCATGCAACACAAATATCGCAGCCAGATGAATCTTACTTGGGATGTAATCGAGTCTTCCCAAGAACTCCTCGACCGCTGGCGCCACAAAGTAAATATCTGGTCCCAAAGCAATTCACAGGCAATGGATCAAACCCTCGTCGATGAAATCTCTGGGTATTTTTCGCAGGACCTCAACACCCCCCTAGCTGTAAATGCTTTGCGAAACATAGAAAAAAACAGCGATATCAGTGACGGGGCTAAGTTCGAGATATTTGCCCACCTTGATTCACTTTTTGGGTTGGACCTTGCTCGTGATGTAGGTAAGGATCTCAACTCAACCGTGCAAATACCCACAGAAGTTTCAGAACTTCTAGATCAACGCAATGCGGCTAGAAGCGCAAAAAATTGGGCGTTGAGTGACGAACTACGTGATCGAATTGCGGGTTGCGGATTCACCGTCGTGGACACCAGTGACGGTGCGCACCTAGAACCGATTAAGACTTAGTTCGTCAACAGTTCAGGCTTAGCACTGGCCGAAGGACTTTGCGAGGGTGCGGGGCTAGGAACCAAGTTGTCAAACTCTGAGCCGCCTGGATCAAGGTCTTCCAACTTAGGCTTTTTCTTGCACACAATGTTTGGACCCGCGTTGTAGATCGTTGTCATGGGCTCGCGGATTACCTCGACGCCATCCTTGACAAAAACGCGATCCACCGTGATGGTGAAGCCTTCAATGCCCGCCTGAGGTACGCACTTCTTAGTGGTCACCACAATCTTTTTGGGTTGCTTGATATTTATCCGCTCACCAAAGTCAGCTTCAATTGAGTCGTATTGGCGTGTCCCCCAAAAAGTAACCTTCATCGAACTGTTTGTCATTTTTGTTTTTATGAGAACGGCAGTCGGTGAGGTATTAGTGAATTTCATATCAAAAATTCCCCAAGCAACCGTCGCTTCAAGTCCGGGCTGGTAACGGGAGATATACAGTGAATGGGCCCTAGTGTCTGTGCGTTCCATTCCAGCAAAAAACGCGGCCGTCCACATCGCGGTTGTCGCCGCTGAAACACCGCCACCGAGAGCATCTTCAAAAACACCACCTGGACCAATGACCGTTCCCACGGTATATCCGTTTTTGACCGTACGTTCTTTAATGGTGTCATTCATTGAAAAAGTCTCGCCGGGCATCAGGATCGTGTCATCTATGTACTTGGCAGCCTGCCCAATATTGGTAACCCGATACGGGGCGTAAGGAAAGTTCTGGGTAAAGCTGGAAAGTTTGTCATTGATACCTAATTGCTGCGCCGCGGCTGTTGTCAGCTCGGGCTCGCGGGTTCCCAACGGGACAGAAACGGTGCGATCATTACCCTGCTTCGATAAAACTCCCAGCACGGCGGTGGCCAGTTCACTATCTGAGACCCCGCTACCCACGATCGAAGGAACGACTACTGGACTTCCGTCGACAATTTTAAAGCTTGCATCACGACCAGGTGTTCCCACACGCTTGAGTGCATTGGCAATCGGTGCGTGAAGGATCGCTCCGTCAAGTTCGGGTGACAGCTGATTCCCTTGGGCGGTAAATGACAATGCTTGTGCAATGGCGTCCGCGGGTATGGTCGCCGTGATCTCACCAACAGAGACTGTGACTGGGCTAGCAACTGCCTGCTGCGCAAGCTCTTCCGCTTGTGAAGCATCAGAGGCGGACACACTCGGTGGTGTTACTTCCAGCGGCGCTTCAATAGTGGAACGGGTTTGGGTAGCCATCGAAACAATCTGATTTTTCAACGCTTCTCGGTCAACCTCAAGACCGTCGCGTCCCTGGGTCAAGGTGACGCCACTATTTGATACCGCAAGTTGAGGTTCGACTGGATTGAGGTTAACTACATCGGCGATGGAAGCAACTGAATCCTCAAGAGCGTCTTGGTCAACCGCGATCACCGGTTCAATCTCACGAGATCCGAATAAGTCAACAATCATCTGGAAGGGGTTGAAACCGGTAGATGTTGCCTGGTCCACGGTTGCTTGCGCATCAAGAGTTATTCCAGCTGCCCGGGGACGCAATTCAAAAACTTGATCCCCGGCTGAAATCTCGAGTTTGCGGTTAACTTTCGTCGAAACAGAATCCTCAAGAACACCCATTGCTTCATCAGGGCTCATTCCACCGATGTCCACCCCTGAAACAGTCGTTCCGGGCCGCACGGTGCCATTGGTTGCAACGAAAATACCGAGAGAAACTGCAATAACAGCCACTATTCCAGCACCGATCAAAATGGGTGTGCGCCGCGAAGTTCGAGGTGTTGGTGCCTGCTCACTCACGACTATTCTCCACAACCTTCAGTTTCACAATATTTGTTTGGGTCCAATATTCCCCTTGGCAAGGTGTCTATGGTAAGCACCCCCACCAGCTCAGTGCTCACGCGACATGCACACAGCTGGATCTGGGATATTTCTTAATCCACCGAAACCGACGGTTGTGGCATTGCTTTGGTTCCCCTTCGGACCCGAAATTCAACCGGAAGGGTCGCTGCGGCTGCGCCGAGGACGATTCCTCCGAAGAGATAGACCATTTGACGAGCACCAGAACTGATTGCTAGATCACCGGACGGGGAGTCAGCCGAGAGCAATACGGTCGCGGCCAGCCAGCACGAGAAAAAAAGCCAACCAGCCCAACGGGTTCGTGCCGAAACCGTTGCCAAACGGGATAGGAAAGTGATCGCGATGAGTAATAGGGCTGTTCCCCACGGGATCACAACCACAAAATCACCGATGGAAAGGATGAAACGTTGTGCCTGAATAAAGGCTCCGGCCACCCCGATCGCAAATCCCATCAGGACGAAGCCCAGTAATGTCAGGACCCGCCGAATTGGTTCAGACAAGATTCAGGCCTTCAAACAGGTCGGCTTCCTGACCTGATCGCGGCGCGTCTCCTCGAACAAGTCGGAAGTGTTCTTCCGTGAAGATCTCTAACCCCAAATTATTCGAGAGCGCGAAAAATCCGCTGTCTGTGCTCACCTGTGTTTTGTGGGCGGTAAGTGCATCAAATTTCGCTTGGGTGAAGCCCGACCCATCAATGACCGTCGTAATCACCGAGTCATCGACAGCAAACGGGATGTCATCGGGATCCATCGTTGCGAATTCACTTTTGTCACCGATCTCCTTAAGTTTGGCGATTCCGGAAATAATCCGACTCTTAGGGAAAGCGGTCCAATAGATCTTGGAAACGGTCCAAGCCTGGCCCAGCTCTGGTTTAAAACTTGGGCTTTCAGCCAATGCAATCGCGTAGGTGGTGACCCGATGGGCCTGGATGTGGTCGGGGTGCCCGTATCCACCAAAGTCGTCATAGGTCACAACCACCTGCGGCCGCACCTCTCGAATAATCGCGACTAGGTCGGTTGCCGCTTCAAGCAGGTCGGCATTCCAGAAACAGTCTGGGCGCTTATTGCTGTCAACACCCATCATGCCTGAGTCGCGGTATTTGCCCGGGCCACCCAAAAACCGAAAATCAGTTACACCAAGCAGCGCCATTGCATCGCTTAATTCACTGATGCGGTGCTCCCCCAAGGAATCCGTTTGATCCGCCGCTAAGTGCGCCAATTCAGGAACCAGTATTTCGCCTTCTTCACCCAGTGTGCAGGTCACCAGCGTCACCGAGGCGCCCTCGGAGACGTACTTGGCCATGGTGGCTCCGGTTCCGATTGATTCGTCGTCGGGGTGGGCATGGACGATAAGGAGTCGGGCAGCAGAAGTCACCGGCTAAGGGTAGCGGCCACGTGCAATGAGGCATAGTTCGCACATGACTGAGTCATTTCCGAGACAGAAGGCGGCAACGCGCAGTTTCCGACTCGGGGCACCCCGAAACTTTGCCATAAAGCCCACCGGGGATGCCATTCTGTTTCTGCGAAACGCCACCGGAAGAACCGCTACAACCGATATTTGGCTCGCCGAAAAATCAAATTCGTTGTGGAGTGAGCGTTGTTTAGTGAAGTCTGCGCACATTTCCCTCGGTGGGGATATTCCGGCAGAGGAATTGGCCCGGAGGGAACGTATGCGGGAGGTTACCGAAGGGGTAACGGCATATTCCACCGACAAGGTTTTCACGAAAATTACCTATGTCCTTGATGGTGAACTCTACGTACAGCACCTACCCCAGCAATTAAATGAAGCCATTGAGATTCCAACGCATATTCACACAGGTGGCCGATGCATCGATCCACGGATGAGCCCCGACGGGAACCACATTGCATTTGTCCAAGATGGCGCAGTTTTCGCCGTTGATGTGAAGACAGAAAAAGTGAGCCGACTCTGCGGTCCAACAGAGGCTGAGGAGAGTGTTTCTTGGGGACTCGCTGATTTTGTAGCAGCCGAAGAACTTGAGCGCATGCGCGGCTACTGGTGGGAAAAAGACTCGCAAAGTCTCATTGTCGAACGAGTCGATGAAAACGCCGTTGACACTGCTTGGATCGCAGACCCGGCTAACCCGTTGGCTCCCGCACGTGAACATCGGTACCCATTCGCTGGTACCGCGAATGCCGAGATCTCTTTGCATCTGGTAACTCTTAACGGAGTCATTCAAGAAATCCCATGGAACAAGTTGACCCATCCATATTTAGTTACGGTTAATACTTCGGGATCCGCTACAACTTTTAGTGTCCTCTCTCGCGATCAACAAGACGTAGAGATTTTCTCCCTCAACGGGTCAGTTCCAACTTTGATTCAAACAAGAAATGAAAAGCCATGGCACACGGTTGCACCTGGCGTGCCCACTCTCAACGACGTTGGGCAACTCATTGAGATCCGGCCACTAAACAACGTATTTCGACTGTGCGTAGACGGAGAAGCGGTCAGCCCGGTAGAGATTCAGGTCACGGGTGTTCTCGCAACCAACGGTGACATTACCTACATTGGACAAAGTGAAACGACCAATCAACACATCTACTCAATCGAAAAAGGTCAGCTCTCATCACGGGAAAACAATGAGTCATTGAACTCGGGTGTGCGTGAAGGTGACCTACTTGTCGTGGCTCATTCAAATTTTGAGACCACCACGACTCTTTATTCGCTGTACAACCTCAATGAACCTGCCACTCCCGTGTCCACATTTACTAACAACGCGGAGTCCCCCGTTGTAACCCCTAATGTCACAGTGGAAACCACAGGGAAGATCAATCTCACGAGTGCGATTATCTGGCCTGAGAATCACGTCGCAGGAACCAAGATCCCGGTTATTTGCGCTCCCTACGGCGGTCCGCATCATGCGCGAGTCATCGCTTCGGGACTTTCATTCTGCTCAGATCAGTGGTTAGCCAATCAAGGATTCGCTGTTCTGGTCACCGATAATCGCGGAACCCCCGGTCATGGGCCCGACTTTGAGTACAGCATCATGACTGATCTAGCCACCAAAGTCGTCCAAGATCAAGTGGACGCCCTCACCGAACTCGGTGAACGGCACCCTGATCTTGATCTTTCTCGAGTCGGTATTCACGGATGGTCATTTGGTGGTTACCTTGCAGCCCTCGCAACGCTGGATCGCCCCGATATCTTCAAGGCGGGAATTGCAGGTGCCCCCGTAACCGACTGGGCCCTCTACGACACTGCTTACACAGAACGGTATCTCGGTTTACCGGGTGAGAATCCGGAAGCCTATGAAGCAACGTCTCTGATCAATAGGGCAAACAAGCTCGATCGTCCGCTATTGATTATCCATGGCTTATCCGATGACAACGTTCTCGTCGCTCATTCACTTCGACTTTCAAGCGCCCTTTTAGCTGCGGGTAGAACGCACTCAGTTCTTCCACTCTCCGGAATAACTCATATGACCACACAGGAAATCATTGCCGAGAACCTGATGCTCGCAGAACTGGAATTCTTTCGCGAGCACCTCAAGTGACGAGTTGCGTTTACGCCTTAGCTTTGCGACCGGAACGCTGGCGCTCGCCGGCATCCAAGATCACCTTGCGAATGCGGACCGCTGAAGGTGCAACTTCAACGCACTCGTCTTCACGACAGAATTCAAGGGCCTGCTCGAGGGAGAGTTGCTTATGAGGAATCAACGGCACCAAAACATCGGCTGAAGACTGACGCATGTTGGTCAGTTTCTTTTCCTTCGTTGGATTCACATCCATGTCGTCGCTGCGGGAGTTCACCCCAACGACCATTCCTTCATAGACCTCGGTACCGGGGCCAACAAACATCGTGCCACGCTCTTGCAGGTTTGCCAGGGCAAATCCAGTAGTTGGACCGGTACGGTCGGCAACGAGAGATCCGGTTGGACGGGTGCGCAACTCACCAAACCAAGGGGCGTAATTGTCGAATACATGGTGCAGGAGTCCGGTTCCGCGGGTTTCAGTGAGGAACTCAGTTCGGAACCCAATCAGACCTCGGGCAGGCACCAGGTAGTCCATGCGGACCCATCCGGTTCCATGGTTGACCATCTGATCCATGCGGCCCTTACGCAGCGCCATGAGTTGGGTGACAACGCCCAGGTAGTCCTCGGGGATGTCAACCGAAAGACGCTCAACGGGCTCATGCAACTTGCCGTCAATTATCCGCGTGACAACCTGGGGCTTGCCTACGGTTAATTCAAAACCTTCACGCTTCATCATCTCAACAAGGATTGCGAGTTGTAGTTCACCACGACCCTGGACTTCCCATGTGTCGGGACGCTCAGTGGGAAGAACACGAATCGAGACGTTACCGATCGTTTCAGCCTGTAGACGTTCTTTCACCATGTTGGCTGTCAACTTATTTCCACCACTACGACCGGCGAGAGGAGAAGTATTGATACCGATCGTCATGGAGATTGAAGGTTCGTCCACCGTGATCACAGGCAAAGCAATCGGATTTTCCGGATCAGCCAGGGTGTCACCGATCGTGATGTCAGGGAAACCAGCCACCGCGATGATGTCCCCAGGACCAGCACTGTCAGCTGGTACGCGGGTAAGGGCTTCGGTCATCAGCAGTTCGACAACGCGCATTCGATTGATGCTTCCATCAGATTGAATCCAGGCAACCTGCTGGCCCTTGTTGATTGTTCCTTCATGAACGCGGCACAGTGCCAAACGACCCAGATAAGGAGATGCGTCCAAGTTGGTCACGTGGGCTTGCAGCGGCGCACCCTCGGTGTAACTCGGTGCAGGAATTGTTTCAACCAAAGTGCGGAACAATGGCTCGAGGTTTTCTTCCTCTGGCATCCCACCGTCAGCGGGTCGGATCAATGAGGCCCGGCCAGCTTTGGCACTCGTATACACGATCGGGAATTCGATCTGAGTTTCATTGGCATCGAGGTCAAGAAAGAGTTCATAGGCTTCGTCGACCACTTCAGCAATTCGTGAGTCAGGTCGATCCACTTTGTTAATAACAAGAACTACCGGCAAATTCTTTTGGAGAGCCTTGCGCAACACAAATCGGGTTTGAGGTAGCGGGCCTTCGGAAGCGTCAACGAGAAGTACAACACCGTCGACCATCTCGAGTCCACGCTCAACCTCGCCACCAAAGTCAGCGTGACCGGGTGTGTCAATGATGTTGAAAGTCATGCCTTCCGGTGGTGCAGAAGGTCCTATGTAACGAACGGAAGTGTTCTTAGCCAGAATCGTGATGCCCTTTTCGCGCTCAAGGTCCATCGAGTCCATGACCCGGTCATTCACGTCCTGGTTCTCACGGAAAGCTCCGGATTGCCACAACATGGCGTCCACGAGGGTGGTTTTGCCATGGTCAACGTGGGCAATGATGGCTACATTGCGTAAATCTGAGCGGAAAGTCACTTGCGAAGACTAGGCGTTTATCACATTTCCATTTCACATGGGTGGCAAACGCTAGAGTTTGGCGTGCTTTTGATTCGACAGCTCCCCGCTTACTTGGTGCTCAAACTCAACCCCACGGGCCCAATTCCCTCACCACCTGCCCGCACTGACTTCTGGTCGCTTTCTTCCTCCTATGACGAACTCTCACTGGTGTGCATGAAGGACCAATCGCCCACCGTGGGCGTCTTGGAAGTCTCAGATGACTGGACCGCCTTCCGTGTTGCCGGCACCATGGAGTTCACCCTCACCGGAATAGTTGCCCAAATTTCACAGGTGATCGCCGACGCCCAATTGGGGATCTTCGTTGTGAGCACCTTCGACACTGATTACATTCTCGTGAATCACAACGATGCTGACTTGGCAGTTACGCGCTGGCGTGAGTCCGGAATCGAAGTCATCGAGCCCATCCACCAAAGCGCTCGACTCGATTTCATCGACATTAACTATGAACTAAAAGATCTCGCCAACAACAATCGTGCCGGCAAATCCTGGATTGACGACTACCCAACCGAAGGCGACCTGATGATTGCAAATCTTTTATTACAAGCCGGGACTCAAGCACCACCGCAAACGTGCACGGCCTTTACTCTGCGATCACGATCAACCGGACTAGCGCTGGGTGGCATTGGTTTCAAGGGTGAACATATTGATGGTGACTTTCGTGCAATGGAGATTGGCTACGGTCTCGCCGAAAGCATGCACCGACAAGGACTCGGCACCGAGGCCGTAGCGGGAATCATTGAAATTGCTCGTGAAAGAGGAATAACGCAACTGTGCGCCGAAACGGATTTTTCCAATCTGGCAAGCCAAAGGGTGCTTGTGCTCAACGGATTTAATGAACTCTCCCGCTCAGAAACCGGGATCTGGTGGGGGTTGTCAATCCTTGATTGACAGATATTCGCTCAGCGAATCAAAGTAGCTCTCCATGCCAGCTTGGGCTTGGATTGCTTCACTCTCTGGCAGATCTCCGAATTGGCTGAACTTCACCCAACTGCGAAAATCTTTGGCTTCAAATTCAATTCGTATGTTGTGGTGTGGCAGAGACATGTCTTTTGCGTTGAACTCATCAACCGACTGCGTGTAATACAACGTATGTTCAAGCCGAGCATTTTCTACAATCTTCGTGTACTCCCCGTAAAAGTAAGCGATGAATGCTTCTTCCGGCACGTCAATCGCAACAGTCCACGCCCCACCAACAAATACCTCAGATCGCATTGAGCCGGGAACCACCGAATGCTGTGTTCCGTGATACCACTCTTCCAAGGCAACACTGTCGGTCCAGGCCGCCCACAAGATCTCCAACGGGATATCAAATTCACGTTCAACGCTGTACGCGGGCTGGTCGCTCATGGTGTCTCCCTGTAGTCGGATGGTGCTATTCAACCGTATAACTGTTCACGTCAGACATTGAAGCGGAACTCGACCACGTCGCCGTCGGCCATGACGTAGTCCTTGCCCTCAATTCGCACCTTGCCCCGAGCCTTTGCCTCATTCATTGAGCCGGCATCCATTAAATCTGCAAATGAAACAACTTCAGCTTTGATGAATCCCTTTTGGAAGTCGGTGTGAATTACACCGGCTGCCTCAGGCGCCGTGGCATTTCGTGGGATGGTCCAAGCGCGAGCCTCTTTGGGGCCCGCGGTGAGATAAGTCTGAAGACCTAAGGCATCAAAGCCAACCCGCGCCAAAGCTTTGAGCCCCGACTCGGTTTGGCCCACTGATAGAAGGAGTTCCAGTGCTTCTTCATCGGAGAGCTCAACTAATTCAGACTCAATTTTCGCATCCAAGAAAACAACTTCAGCCGGAGCGACAAGTTCCGTCATCTCTTTACGGAAGTCGGTGTTGGATAACTCTGCTTCGTCAGCGTTGACAACATAAACAAACGGTTTTGCCGTGAGTAAAAACAATTCGCGAATGGGTTCTACATTAAAACCTACACTAAACAACGTTTTACCCGAATTAAGAATCTCTTGAGCCTTCTCGGCAGCTTCCAGCACCACCGCTTTTGATTTATCAAGACGCAATTCTTTCTGCAATCGAGGAATCGCCTTCTCCAGTGATTGCATGTCCGCAAGAATTAATTCGGTATTAATAGTCTCCATGTCCTCTTTGGGAGAAACGCGACCTTCGACGTGGACAACGTCGTCGTCGGTAAATGCGCGAAGCACCTGGCAAATTGCGTCGGATTCGCGAATGTTGGCAAGAAACTTGTTACCAAGACCTGCACCTTCCGAGGCACCTTTAACGATTCCAGCAATGTCAACGAAAGTGACACTTGCCTGAATGATTTTCTCGGAGCCAAAAACTTTCGCGAGGTCAGAAAGCCTGGGGTCAGGAACACCCACAACACCGGTGTTCGGCTCAATAGTTGCGAAAGGGTAATTCGCGGCAAGGACATCGTTCTTTGTCAAAGCATTAAAGAGGGTTGATTTGCCCACATTTGGCAGGCCGACGATTCCTAGAGTTAATCCCACTCCCGTACTTTATTCAGTGCTGGCTTCCGTATTTACTGACCCCAAGGCTTTAGTCATTAATTTGCAAGAATTTCGCCAACTACTTTGGACGGTCGTTTGAAATGTCGGTCTGCCATGTCAGTATCTGTATGTGGATTCAGCGACAGTTCTCATCCTTTCGATCGCACTCGTATTTTTGGGCATCGGATTTGGATATTTCCTCGGTTCACGGGGGAATCGCTCTTCCAATGTTCCCGAACTTGAATCGGGATTAACTTCCCTCTCCGACGCAATTGACCGAATCACCAAGTCGGTCTCTGCCCAACAGGTTTCCTCAGCTGAGTCTTCGGCTGCACTTCGCACTGAACTCACCGTCTCAATCGCGAACCAATCAGAGAGTCTGCTTCGATCAGTGTCCGAAGTTAAAGCCCAAGCCCAGCAACTCAGCTCGGTGCTGAGCCGTTCCGGTGCCCGCGGGCAATGGGGTGAAATGGAACTCACTCGCCTGGTTGAAGCAGCCGGCATGATCAACCGGGTTCACTTCCTAGACCAAAACACGATTGACAGTGCGCAAGGGAAGTTGCGCCCTGACCTTCAAGTAATGCTCTCCAATGGACGTTGCATATTGATTGACGCCAAAACACCCATGGATTCATTCCTTCGTAGCGCCGGTAATCAGTCGGAGGAAAGCCTTGATGCTCTCATGAGCGCACATGCCGACGCGGTGATTCGACATATTGAACAACTTGGTCGAAAGGCGTACGGCGCGGAAATTCAGGAGGCCATCGACTTTGTTGTGATGTTCCTGCCCTCTGAAGCATTGCTCGAAGCGGCCCTTCACCAGCGACCTGATCTTCTTGATTTTGCGTTCAGCAGAAACATCGTTCCTGCAACACCGACAACATTGTTCGCACTACTTCGCGCGGTTTCCCTAGGTTGGCAAAACAGTGACATGGTGGAGCAAGCGGAAGAAATCTCCCGTCTCTCCCAAGAGATGTACTCACGGCTTGACACGGTGCTCAACCACTTCGCCAGTGTCGGTAAATCACTCGGCGCAGCCGTTGGCCACTACAACAGTGCCGTGGGATCCATTGAAACTCGGCTGCGTCCTACCGGTCGAGCACTCACCGACCTGGGGGTTCGTGGAGTAAAGAATGAGAGTGAGCTTTCCGCGACTCCACGCCTTGACGTGTTCGCATCCAACCTCTCGGAATCTGATTCGGTAACCTAATCCTGTGACCGATCAACCGGGCAGTGAACCGGGTAATGAATACGAGGCGCTTTTTCGCCCCGAACAACCTGCGCCAGAACCTGCCCCAATAGATGCCGCACCTCATCGCGTTGATATTGCCGTAACCGGACGCGTGTTTCGAAGTCAAGGAGTCCAGGGCAACGAGGAAGCACTGCTCGCTCTTCCCACCGGTCGGATAAACAAATTGCGAACCCTCGAGCGGGTGGATACCCCCATCCCCGATGAACGCGTCAGTCAAGTTGGCCAAGTCGGTCAACATGAGACTGGCATTCCTACGCGAGCCCCCAGGGAAAAACAAGTTCGTTCACATGGTCGCGGGGCAGTTTTTGGTTCATTAAGCGCATTGTGGATTTACGGAATCACGATTGGCGCAACCCTCATTGTCGGACTGCTCGACGTACTCATTTTTGGCGGTGAACCGGGAGCACTCACGGGAATCGGGCTCCTTATTGTGTCCATCTTCGTCAGCCTGGCTGTCCGCTCACAAGATGACTCGCAAGCGATTTATGCCCCGGCAATTGCATTTTTCTTGATGGCGATCACCGTTGGTCAAATCACTGTAACGGACACTTCACTCATCAACAGGTTCGTGAGTGTGTTCTTCATCTTGGGGAACAACTGGTTCTGGGTGATTGGTTCCACCATAGTCGCTCTGGGCATTGTGGCGTTTCGCCGCAGATCCTTACGGTAGAAGCAACGATTTATTTCATCGAACAAAACTACTGAGCTGCGGCAGCCTTGATGTCTCGTCGTAATTCCGGTGGAAGTGCGAACATCAAAGTTTCTTCAGCGGTATTCACCTCTTCACAGTCACTGAATCCTTGGTCGGCCAGCCAGTGAAGTACTTCATTCACCAGGAGTTCAGGCACCGACGCTCCACTTGTTACTCCAACGGTTGAAGCACCTTCAAGCCATTCACTTTTCAACTCACGGAAACTGTCAACGCGGTAAGAAGTTTTTGCTCCCGCATCGAGTGCGACCTCAACAAGTCGAACTGAGTTTGATGAGTTTCCCGAACCCACGACAATAACGACATCACACTGAGGCGACATTGCTTTCACCGCTGTTTGACGATTTTGGGTTGCGTAGCAAATATCATCACTAGGGGGGCTCGCCATTTCGGGGAAGCGCTCCTTAAGAACATTGACGGTTTGAATCGTTTCATCAACTGACAGGGTCGTTTGGGAAAGCCAAATGAGTTTTTCTGGGTTAGCAACTTCCAAATTACGAGCTTCTTCTGGGTTCTGCACCAAAGTTATTGAGTTAGGAGCTTCCCCCATCGTTCCTTCAACTTCTTCATGACCAGCGTGACCGATCAGAATGATGTCCAAGCCTTCATTGGAGAAACGTTTGGCTTCAGCATGCACTTTGGTCACAAGCGGGCAGGTGGCATCGATTGTCTTAAGGGAGCGTTCGGCGGCTTCGGCGTGCACGCTGGGAGCAACTCCGTGGGCCGAAAAAATGACCGTCGAACCCTCCGGAACAACATCAAGTTCATCGACAAATATCACGCCTCTTTCTTGGAGGGACTCGACGACGTACTTGTTGTGAACAATCTCTTTGCGAACATAAAGTGGGGCGCCGTATAAATCCAGGGCCTTCTCTACGGTGAGGATCGCGCGATCAACGCCAGCGCAATATCCGCGAGGTGCCGCCAAGAGAACCTTTTTAGTCGAAGCCATGCATCTATCGTAGGCATATCTCCCACTCCCCGCCTAGGCTGCACGGGTGGCGTTAGAGACTTCTGAGCAATCACCCGCACCCGTGCGCGTAATCTCCCAGTTGCTCCACGACTACATCAACCGGTTGAGCTCCATTTGGATTGAGGGGCAAGTGGCCGAGTATCGGGTTCGGCCGGGCGCCAGCGTGCAGTTCCTCACACTCCGAGACACGGATGCACAGTTTTCACTCAAAGTAATGGTGAATTCGGCACTTATTGGCGCAATGGATCCACCCCTGGTTGAGGGTCAAAAAATAATTATTTACGGTCGGTGTGATTTTTGGACCAAACAGGGATCGCTACAAATAGTTGCCCGTGAGATTCGAGCTGTTGGCCTTGGCGAATTGCTGGCTCAATTAGCCGCACTGAAAGAGAAGTTGGCGGCCGAGGGACTCTTTTCACCAGAGCGCAAGAAACTGCTCCCATTTCTTCCTAAGCGAATAGGGCTCATCACGGGTCGACAAAGCGATGCTATGCACGACGTTCTCACAATCACGAAGGACCGGTGGCCCGCCGCAGACTTTGAGATTCGAGAAGTTGCCGTACAAGGAGTCAACGCTGTCAGCGAAGTTATAGCGGCACTCAAAGAACTGGACCTTCTTGGACTTGATGTGATTGTGATTGCTCGGGGAGGTGGCAGCATGGAGGACTTACTGCCTTTTAGCAATGAAGCACTGGTTCGAGCCGTCAGCTTGGCGAACACACCGATCGTTAGTGCAATTGGACATGAGCAAGACACCCCCCTTTTAGATTTTGTTGCAGACCTGCGTGCATCCACACCAACGGATGCTGCAAAACGAATAGTCCCTTCCGTTATCGAAGAGCGCAAAAATCTTGCTGAACTTCGTGCACGAAACAGGCGCTCAATTTCAAACGCTTTGGACATGAGCCGCATAAAGTTGAATGAGGTCCGAAGCCGAATGACTCAGCAATTAATGCATTTGGTTGATGCCGAATTGACCACGATCAAACACTTTCATGCACAAATTCGTGCACTTTCCCCTGCAGCAACCCTTGAACGTGGCTACGCGATAGTTTCCGACAAGTCTGGAAAAATCATTCGTGACGAATCACAAATCGCAGAAGGTGACGAAGTACTAATCAGAGTAAATATCGGTGAATTTAATGCAAACCGCACGAAACCCAAAAAGTGAAGCCCAACAATTAAGGAAACCTGATGGCTAAAGCTGAAGAACCTGGATATGAACAGGCGCGAGAGGAACTGGCAAGCATCGCCGCACAACTAGAGCGCGGTGGGCAAAGTCTTGAAGAGTCCCTTGCGCTGTGGGAAAAAGGTGAAGTGTTGGCTCAAGTGTGTGAAAAATGGTTAAACGCCGCCAGCGATCGGATTACCCCAGATCAGGGCTAGTTGTCAGTGAATTAACGGCAGCCTCAAGTTCGGGCAGTGTGACCGTGCCACTTACCACCGTTGTTACCTCGGGTGTCACTTTGACTAAAGCCCGCGAATCCGGTCCTTCAAAGACCAGCCAATTCTCATTCGAGATTGATTTCTCGCCCTCCCCGAAAATACCGGTGAGTTTGTTTTTCAAAAACTCTTCGTTAGTTGCCGAGGTTTGGGTGATTTCTAGGTATTCGTCCCCCCCAGTCACGTACCCCACATGCCACACGGGTTCATCCCGTGAATACTGCGTTGGCTGCCAACGAACACTGGTCGCTCGCAACCCTTCGATTTCCGGGATGACCACGGGGAAGTCGGCCTGCCCGCTGGCAAGTGAAAATTGTGGCAGGGGGTCAACTTCTCGGATCGGATCCGGCGAGGGGCGCCAGGTCAACAACATGATGAGGCCGATCACTCCAAGCACCACGGCGAGCGAACGAACCATGTCCCCCACGGTTTGACGCATGCGGGCATTGCGCTTCCCCGTTGGAACCGGCGTACTCACCCCCCAATAATGGATCATTAGTCATGTTTCGGCCCACTCAACACCGCTACGCTGACCCCATGAGGGGAGAACACACACAGCCGGCAGAAGTCCCAGAGCGAAATCTGGCTCTTGAATTAGTGCGCGCCACCGAAGCTGCGGCGATGGCCGCTGCCCGCTGGGTAGGTCGAGGTGACAAAAACGGAGCTGACGGTGCCGCGGTAAACGCCATGCGCACCATAGTTAGCGGAGTCTGCATGAACGGAATCGTGGTCATCGGTGAAGGGGAAAAAGATGAAGCCCCCATGCTGTTCAACGGTGAACGAATTGGTGACGGCAGCGGCCCAGATGCTGACGTCGCGGTAGACCCTATTGATGGCACCACCCTGGCAGCAAAGGGTATGCCGAATGCCATTTCTGTTATTGCCGTCGCCGAACGTGGAACCATGTTTGATCCGAGTGCCGTCTTTTACATGAAAAAACTTGTTGTTGGACCTGAGGCTGCTGGGTCAATTGACATTGAGGCACCAACTGCATGGAACCTGCAACAAATTGCCAAAGCAAAAGGGGAAACAGTTTCCCAGTTGACCGTGTGTGTGCTGGACCGTCCGCGCCACGACGACTTGGTGCGCGAGATTAGAGAAGCGGGAGCTCGCATCAAATTCATTGTTGACGGGGATGTTGCTGGAGCCGTGATGGCCGCCCGACCCAATACGGGGATCGACGTCTTGATGGGAATCGGTGGAACACCTGAAGGAATTATTGCCGCGTGCGCTATGACCGCACTCGGTGGTGAAATTCAATCACTACTGTGGCCAACCTCTGATCAAGAGCGAGATAAAGCCATTAATGCTGGCCATGATCTCAATCGAGTGCTAGGAACTCGCGATCTTGTCACCGGTGATAACAACTTTTTCTGCGCCACCGGAATTACCGACGGTGAATTACTTCAAGGCGTGCGCTACAGCCCACAAGGTCCAACAACCAATTCAATTGTGATGCGGAGCAAGAGTAAGACAATCCGTGAGATCAAGAGCGAACACCACTATGCACCTGATTCGCAGTATTCAACGGTCGTTCTACCAGAGGGATTCTGAGCGAACCCGCCGCTTTCATGTGACGGGAATTCTTGGTGGCCTAGGGTGTTCCCGTGAGCGAATTCCTCTACACCGACCAACTGCCCCTAGGCCCGGACACCACCCAATACCGACTGCTGACGACCGAGGGTGTCAGTGTTGAGCGACTGGGTGACCACGAGTTTCTGCGGGTTGACTCAAGTGCGTTAACTGCTTTGACTTTCGCCGCTATGCGCGACATCTCACACCTGCTTCGCACCGACCACCTTGCGCAACTCAAAAAGATTCTCGATGACCCCGAAGCCAGCCCCAACGACCGTTTTGTCGCACTCGACCTACTGAAAAACGCAAATATTTCAGCCGGTGGAATTTTGCCCATGTGCCAAGACACGGGGACGGCAATAATTATGGGTAAGCGCGGCCAATTCGTACTCACTCCCGGCCAGGACAGCGAAGATATTTCCCGTGGCGTATTCGACGCGTACGCCCAACTCAACTTGCGCTATTCCCAGCTCTCACCCCTGAGCATGTGGGAAGAGCGCAATACGGGGACGAATCTGCCCGCTCAAATCGACATTTTTTTCGATCCACACAAGAATCAGTCTTATGAATTCCTGTTCATGGCTAAAGGTGGTGGCAGTGCAAACAAGAGCTTCCTCTACCAGGAAACCGCAGCCCTGCTTAATCCCACTAAGTTTGCGTCTTTTCTTGATGAAAAGCTTCGCTCAATTGGAACAGCTGCATGCCCGCCCTATCACCTTGCAATCGTTGTGGGCGGAACAAGCGCAGAGTTCGCACTGAAAACAGCGAAACTCGCTTCAGCGCATTATCTGGACGGCCTTCCCGTTCACGGTTCACCCGATGGTCACGGGTACCGCGATTTGGAGATGGAACATGAGGTATTCCTACAAACACAAGGATTTGGAATAGGCGCCCAATTTGGAGGCAAGTATTTCTGCCATGACGTGCGCGTTATTCGATTGCCACGCCATGGAGCTTCGTGCCCGGTTGCAATTGCCGTTTCCTGCTCGGCGGATCGTCAGGCTAAAGCAAAAATTACTCCTGAAGGAGTGTTCCTCGAGCAACTTGAAACTGAACCTGCGCATTTCTTGCCAGAAATCGAGGACACGCACCTTGATGACACCACGGTGCACATCAATCTCAATGCGCCAATGAGCGAGGTGTTGAATCAGTTGAGCAAACTCCCAATTCGCACCCGCGTTTCACTCACCGGTTCGCTCGTTGTTGCTCGAGATCTCGCTCACGCGCGGATCAAAGCGATGCTCGATCGCGGGGAAACGATGCCGGACTACCTCAAGGATTACGCGGTTTACTATGCAGGTCCCGCGAAAACCCCGGTAGGGATGGCCTCGGGTTCATTCGGTCCGACGACCGCAGGTCGAATGGATTCCTATGTTGATCAATTCCAGAAGGCCGGCGGTTCCATGGTCATGCTGGCCAAAGGAAATCGCAGTAATGCGGTCACGCGCGCCTGCCAAGAAAACGGTGGGTTCTATTTGGGTTCAATCGGTGGGCCGGCAGCAAGGCTGGCTCAAGACAATATTAAGAAAGTTGAAGTGCTGGACTTTCCCGAATTAGGCATGGAAGCGGTCTGGAAAATTGATGTCGTTGACTTCCCTGCATTCGTTGTGGTTGACGACAAAGGAAATGATTTCTTTGCCGAGACGTTAAGGCCGATTGCGATGAATATTCCGGTCGGTCCGCCTAAATAGTCGATGAGCGACTAAAAGCAACGTCCCTTACCAGATCGCCAGTGACTCCTACCTTCACCTTTTTTCCAGACCGTCCAAAAAGCTCGATCCTGCCAGTACCGATTCCACTTGTTCATCGGTTTTTTCCGCAGTTTTTGAATGAGGTCGAGGCCCGCATCGCCCATTTCTTTCCTCACTTCAGGCTGCATCATCCAGGTCACCCCACGAGTAAGCGGCCTCGAGAACTGATAGGCGCCCCGGTAAGTGCCACCCCGGCCGGCTTTGTAGTGATGGTGGGACTCTATTTTCGAAAGACATTTGCGCAATTTTTCGCGTTTGGGCATGTACCACTTACCCTGATAAAGACTCACTTCATAGCCAATCAGGTCACGCGATTTCTTAGAGCCAAACGCATGAGCTGTTTCCATCGCGATGCGAGCCTTTGCCCTCGCCGCCGCGTCCGCACCTGGGTCATTGCCTTCATCTCCGACCGGTATCGCCGGATCTCCCTCGGCAACAACAGGCCCAGGAACAACGGGCCCTGGGTCATTTGCGAAGGCGGAACCCGCAGGGAGCACGAGGGCCAGGGCGAGTGCCCCAAGTGCCACATTCCTGCCCAGCTTCGCGAATCTGCTCACAACAACCTTCCACGGGGTAATCAAACGATTACTACCGTGCCTCAAAAACTGGCGTTTGTCACCCTGGAAAGCCGTGTTTCGGCACACTTTCTCGGTCAAAAAGACTCAAATGTGACCTATATCACACTAAGAACTTGGGTAGTCCTCGAGCAGTTCGGTGACAAGGGCGGCGATCTCCGAGCGTTCACTTCTGGTGAGGGTGACATGGGCGAATAGCGGATGGCCCTTCAGTTTCTCAACAACGGCAACTACACCGTCAAATCGGCCAACTCGTAAATTGTCTCGCTGGGCAATGTCATGGGTCAGGACAACCCTCGAGTCTTTGCCAATACGCGAAAGTACCGTGAGCAGCACATTGCGCTCCAATGATTGGGCTTCCTCCACGATCACAAATGCGTCATGCAAACTGCGTCCGCGGATATGCGTCAAGGGCAAAACCTCCAGCATTCCCCGATCTACGATCTCGTCAATGACGTTCGAGGAGGTAATTGCCCCTAACGTGTCGAAAACAGCCTGACCCCACGGATTCATTTTTTCCGACTCTGACCCGGGGAGGTAGCCAAGTTCCTGGCCGCCCACCGCGTAAAGAGGGCGAAACACAATCACTTTTTTGTGGGATTGACGCTCCATCACCGACTCCAAGCCGGCGCATAATGCGAGGGCGCTCTTACCTGTACCCGCGCGACCACCCAGAGAGACAATTCCTACACCAGGATCAAGCAAAATGTCGAGGGCTACCCGTTGCTCGGCACTGCGCCCTCGAATACCAAATGCTTCACGATCCCCGCGCACCAGTTTGAGTGTTTTGTCGGCGCTCACTCTAGCTAATGCACTGCCCCGATCAGAAAGCAGCACCAAACCGCAATGGCATGGGTAGTCAAAGGCAATATCGTGTTCAAGCACTCCCTGCTCAAAAAGTTCATCTAACTCATAGTTTTCGACTTCAACTTCTGCCATTCCTGTGTAACCGGATTCGAAAACCAATTCGGCTTTGTATTCTTCCGCTGCGATTCCGACGGCGCTCGCCTTAACCCGCATGGGTAAGTCCTTGCTCACCAGAACAACTTCGAGGCCTTCCAAACTCAAGTTTTTCGCTAGCGCCAAAATGCGAGTGTCATTGTCCCCAAGGCGAAGACCACTTGGGAGTACCTCAACGTTAGTGTGGTTCAACTCAATGCGAACGCTTCCCCCGTGGGTACCGATCGGCACCGGGCCGTCAAGGCGCCCGTGCTCGATGCGAAAGTCGTCCAGGAGACGCAATGCATTACGGGCAAAATAACCCAACTCCGGATGGCTGCGTTTTGCTTCCAATTCAGTGACAACAACAATGGGAATGACAACATCATGTTCATCAAATCTCAGGATTGCCTTCGGGTCCGAGAGCAAAACTGAAGTGTCGATTACATATGTTTTGCGGGCTGGCACCGAGTTGGGCACGTGATGGGCTCCTGTCTGCCCAGTTGGCTTTCGGGAGCCGGTCGGGCCTGCGAATTCTCCAACGCTAGGCCCGACTTCCTTAAATCATTTGGCGACACGCCGCCCAAAGAAGACAACAAAGCGAACAAAAGGTGGACAGTTTGCGCTCCTGCCGACCGGGTTCTTTAGACCCCGAAACGACGATTTCGTTCGGCATATGCGCGCACCGCACGCAAGAAATCAATCCGACGGAAATCTGGCCAAAAAGCTTCGCAGAAATAGAACTCCGAGTGAGCGCTTTGCCATAGTAAAAACCCAGACAGTCTCTGTTCACCCGAAGTTCGAATCACGAGATCCGGGTCTGGCTGACCTTTGGTGTATAGGTGCTCGGCAATATGGTCGACATCAATGAGCTGCGCGAGTTCATCAAGACTGGTCCCTTGGCTGGCGTGATCAGCGAGCAGTGATCGCACAGCGTCAACCACTTCCCTGCGACCGCCGTAACCCACCGCGACGTTGACGAGTGACCCATCAATGTCGGCCGTTGCTTCAGCACTTTCCTTCAGAAGATTGGCCGTGTGGGCTGGGAGAAGATCAAGTGCCCCAACGGGGTGGATCCGCCAACGCCCCTGCCTGACCAAGTTACTCACCGTTGACTCAATGATTGTCATCAACTTTTCCAGCTCAACTTCCGGGCGGCTCAAATTGTCGGTGGACAAAAGCCACAGCGTGACAACTTCGACACCCAATTCATCACACCACCCGAGGAAGTCAACTATTTTCGCCGCTCCGGCCTCGTGGCCTTGGGTCGAGGTTGACCCTTGAGCTGTAGCCCATCGACGATTGCCATCGAGGATCACACCAACGTGGCGTGGCATCCGATCTGCCGGAATTTGGGCCGCCAGATTGCGCTCATAGACACCGTAAACGAGATCCTTGAGACCCATGCATCCCGTCCTTCCCTACATCGCGATCTGAGCTGAGTTCGACACCTTAGATTACTCCAGTGCAGTAATTAAGGGGTGAAGATGAGCGCCAAGATTCAAAAATTTGGCAAGTTCAATGGGACTATTTGTCGGTAATTCGCAAACAGTGAATCTGCACACCTGCGCGTGATTGGTGGCACCGTATGACCACCGAATGTCGGGGCATTTGGGGGAAAGCAATGCTATCCGTGCAAATTGCGCACTTTCGGGTCCGCTGACCTCAACTTCCCAAGGACCTTGCGCCAAGGACCACAGCGCCACCAGGCCCCAGCCCACCGATCTCGGGGTGCTCAATGCAAACTTGGGAACGACCCCCAATGCGATTTCAGCTCTTGTGCGCAGTTGCAGATAGTCACTGGGAGCAAGTGCACTGAATCGAACAAGAAGGTTTGCCATTGCGAGCCAACCCGATGGCTCTGCATTGTCAGCAAACTCACGCGGCCGGCGAATCAACTTCTCCGAGTTGATCGCAGTGTCGAAGAAACCACCTTCACCGTCGTCAAAACCCTCAAGTGCGCTGTCCAGTAATGATCGGGCTAATGAAAGCCACTCTGGCTCTCCCGTCACTTCATACAGAGTGAGCAGGCCCTCCGACATATTTGCGTAGTCGTCTAGGACTCCTGAATTATTTCCGGGAACACCATTGCGCGACGTACGCGACATAATGAGGGATCGCTCTCCCGCCCTGAAATGCACACTGATCACGCAATCCGCGGCGGCCTCGGCGGCTTGAATCCATTCTGGTTTCCCAAAAATGGTTCCCGCTTCAGCCAACGCCGCAATAGTCAATCCATTCCACGACGCAACGACTTTATCGTCTTGCCCAGGACGGATCCGCTTACTCCGCTCTCCAAACAACTGTGTTCGAAACCTGATCCATAAATCCGAATCCTGTGGGTCAGTGAGCAATTGCAATGTCGAATTACCGTGCTCGAAAGTTCCCGATTGAGTTACTTCAAACATTTCACAAGCGGTGTCTGCAAACTCCACGCCAACGGCTTCTGCCACCTCGCTCGGGGTCCAGGCATAGAACTTGCCTTCAACACCTTCACTGTCGGCGTCCAATGCGGAAGCAAATGCACCTTGTGGTGTGCGCATTTCTCGCAACAGAAATTCAATGCTCTCATGCACAACGCGCTCTGCAAGTGGATTTCCGGTAAGCCGCCACCAATGGGTATACACCCGAATGAGCAACGCATTGTCGTACAACATTTTTTCAAAGTGTGGGACTACCCAAGTTTTATCAACGCTGTACCGCGCGAAACCGCCACCAATTTGGTCGTAAATCCCACCGCGAGCCATCGCTTCAAGGGTTGCCGATGCCATGTGCTCTGCCTGTTCGCCCACCTCAGGGTCCAAGGCCATGCGTAATAGAAACTCGAGGACCATGGATGGTGGAAATTTCGGAGCACGACCGAATCCAGCATTTTCTTGATCAAATGATTGTTGCAAACCCGTAACCGCACCTCGCAGATACTCCTCATACTGATCGTTATTCAGGGTTGAGACGTCGGTTGAGTCAAATCCCTCACTTCGACTTTCCAGGGCGGCAATTATTCGTTCACCCGCCTGCAGAATCTCTGGCTTGCGTTGCACCCAAGTTTCTGAAATTGATCCAATTAATTGACCAAAGCTAGGCATCCCGTGATGCGGAGCGGGCGGGAAATAGGTTCCCGTATAAAACGGACGACCTTCATGATCCAAGAAAACTGACATAGGCCAGCCACCGTGCCCTGTCATGGCAACTGTGGCTTCCATGTAAATCGAATCAATGTCAGGCCGCTCTTCACGGTCGACTTTGATGTTCACAAAATGTTCGTTAAGGAATTTTGCAACTGCGGGATCTTCAAATGACTCATGGGCCATAACGTGACACCAATG
>CAMCYV010000003.1 GCA_945885645.1 Bifidobacterium breve
TCCGCGTTACACAATTGATGAACTCGGTGATTGCGCAAAGCGCCGAGATGGGTGCCCTACCTATTTTGTTTGCGGCCACCGCTCCTGGATTGCCCAATGACAGTTTTGTTGGTCCGGCCGATAAATGGCAAACCCGCGGCTACCCCACCTTGGTGGATCGAACCGATGCCGCCAAAGATCCCCTTTCAGCACGAAGGCTGTGGGATTGGTCCGAAGAAATCACCGGAGTGAACTACCCGTTTTAGTTAGGTCAATCGACTGATCCACCTTCTGGACCCAATTCCCACGTACAGTGCAAGTACCGCACAAAGCGCGCCGGCTCCAAACACCACGGTAGTAATTGATGCAATACCGATGATCGGTCCCGCGCTTAACGCAGTAACACCCAAAGCACCAAACGCAACCGCCAAGTAAGCAGAATAGATCTCAGCACGCCGATTTTTTGGAGAGATAATTCCAACGTAAGCAGCTGAACCCATTAGGCACAGCCCAGCTCCCGCACCCACCACCATGGAGCCAACAACCATGAGCCCGGCTATGGCAGTCAGTGATGCAATCATCACTGCCGTCCAACCCAACGCAACGGAACTCAGTCCAGCGGTCATCGAAACGGCGGGGTGAAGGTTTCGACCAAAAATTTGAACGACGGCAAGCATGAGCAGGACAAGTGAGACGAGTAGACCTACATAAGCCTCAGAAGTCCAACCAACTGTCCCAGCAAGATTGGAACCGAAGGAACCATAAATACCCATGCACAGGTTTGTTCCGAGAACGGTTGCCGCTGCGATGGAAAAAGTGAGCCAGATTGAGCGAGGTAGGCGAATAGGCCGGACCAATCTCGCGTCCCGCTTGCGCGGTATAACGTCCTTGGATTTGATAAGTAACACTGCTGGAATGATTAAAATAATGAACACCATGAGATAAGGCGCAATTAACGGATAGGGAGTTGCGTCAGCTAACGCGCCCGCCATGAGCGGTCCCACCGCAGATCCACCTGCCACCGAAAGTGTGTTTACAAGGGATCCGCGGGATAGTCCGCCAGGGTGGGATTCCATTAACGTGGCAGCTCCCGCGCCTGCAGCCAATGCTGCTCCTATTCCTTGTAGGAAACGCCCCAACAGCAGAAGCGGGTACGACACCGCGAACATCATCGTGATGAGGGCAACAGCAATCAACAACGTTGCGATCAATAACGTGTCGCGGCGTCCGAAGCGATCAGATAGGCCTCCCAACAAGATAAGAGTGATAACCACGCCGATGGGATAAGCCGAAAAAGCTAGCCCAATATATCCATCACTGATCCCCCACATTTGCTGATACAACGGGTATAAAGGTGTGGGAGTAAAGCTCATCACCATGACAACAAAAAGTAAAGTTGCTGTGCCCAATAGCAGTGGCCACGGATGTGCCAGTGCTACCCGTCGCATCGAAAAGCCTTAATTAGCTCTGTTAACTCTGTGTTTCAAGTGCACCAATTGCCGCATTTACGATTGAACCAGAATTGAGGTCATTGAGTTCGTAAAGGTCAGGGACGGTGCCGCTTTGCCCAAACCCATCAACACCCAAACTTGCGCCAGTTACTCCGAGCGCACTGCCGAGCCACGCTAAGGCGTGGCTCGCACCGTCTTGAATGGTGACAATCGGTGCCCGCTCTGGGAATGCAACTCGTAACGCCCCCGGGACACTCGGCGTCGTGGCAGTGCGGACTCCCTGCCGAATCGTTCGTTGCCAAGCGGTGTACCAACGATCAGGACTCGTAATGTCAACAACGTGAGCCGCAATTCCCTCTTCGGCTAACTCAGCTGAAGCTGCAAGCACTTCCGGCATTACTGCACCGCAGGCCACGAGGTGCACGATGGGCACGTGTTGGCCTTCATTGCGAAGTCCACAGAGTTCCGGGTAAGTTTCAAATGCGTCGACGAGGCGGTAGCCGCCGGAAAGTACCTGTCGACGAATAACCGGCTCTCCCATTCGCTCAACGGCTTTGGTAAATGCACCCTGATCAATAGGTCGCGTTGTGAGTCGGAAGTAATAAGCGCCCTCATTGCTTGGAGTTGCAGTTGGGTTGTGCACGTTTCCCGCAGCGATACGAGCTAGGGCATCACACAACAACCAATCCAGTGCGCCACCAAATGTCGGTTCGATGTAGGTCAGATTGGGTAATTCCATCCCCACACTTGGAGTGATCGTCGACTGATGCGCGCCCCCCTCTGGCGCCAAAGTGACTCCACTGGGAGTACCTGCCACGATGAACCGCGCACCCGAGTAAACGGAATAAATGAGTGCATCGAGTCCGCGCAAGACAAACGGGTCGTACACCGTGCCAATGGGTAGTAGCGGTTGGCGAGAAAGATCCCACGACAAGCCGAGCTGGCCGAGGAGTAGGAAAAGGTTCATCTCCGAAATTCCAAGCTCAATATGCTGCCCGGTTGGGCCCTCCGCCCATTTCATCACTGGATCTTCCGACCACATTCGTCTCTCGGTTGGGCTAAAAACACCCACTTTATTGATGAAGCCACCCAGGTTTGTGCTGGTCGCGACGTCTGGGGCTGTGGTCACCAAATAACGGCGCACGGATTCATCGCGCGCTAGGTCAACAAGAATTCGTCCAAATGCTTCTTGAGTACTCATGTCTTTATTGGTTCTCAGCCCCACGGAATTCGGGATCGTGACATCGAGTCGAGAATCGCGGGGTGCCCGGGTTAGCGATTCGCGCCGGCGATTACACAAAATTCCTGCTGGAGTTGCAGGATCAAATCGATCCCACTCGGTGTACTCCGTTAGGTCCAGACCAGTTCGCAATTTATGAATTTGCTCTTCGGTGAGCAACGCAGAGTGATTGCGTGGATGACCAGCCATGGGTAGACCCCAGCCTTTGACTGTGTAGGCAAAGATCACACTGGGTCGATCCACCTCTTTTTCGCACGCTTCATAGGCCTCAATCAACGATGCCAAATCATGGCCTCCGAGGTCGGTAACAAGTGCTGTCAAGTCTTCATCGGGAATGTCACGGGTAAAAGCCTCGACTTCTGCTGGTGCACCTTCCAGAAAGCGTGCTCGAACTTCCGGGGCTGCGAGACCGAACAGAGACTGGTATTGCTCATTGGACATTTGATCAATCCAATCGCGCAGGCACTCACCTCCGGGCTGTTCAAAGGCTTGGCGTAACTTGCGGCCGTATTTCAACTCAATTACATGCCAACCCGCAGCCTCAAAGTGGCCACGCCATTGCATCATTCGGGTGCCAGGAACTACCCGGTCTAAAGATTGTCGATTGAAGTCGACAATCCACATGCTATTTCCGAGGCCCTCGGTTGCGTGATCTGCGATGGCCTCCCAGATATTTCCTTCATCGAGTTCGGCGTCACCGAGCAGGGCGATATAGCGGGAGGCGGTGCGGTCACCAAAATGCGCATCAACGTAACGCCTTGTTGTGGCTGCAAAAAGTGGCGCCGCAACTCCCAGACCGACGGAGCCCGTAGAGAAATCAACCTCGTCGGGATCCTTGGTGCGTGATGGATATGACTGTAAACCACCCTTAGCGCGCAATGTTGTCAAATAAGAACGATCGAGATTACCGAGGAGGTACTGGATCGAATGGAAAGCGGGTGAAGCATGTGGCTTGACCGATACGCGGTCTTCCGAATTGAGATAGTGGAAGTAGAGCGCGGTCAGCGCGCTAACCAGTGACGCACTTGACGCCTGGTGGCCGCCAACCTTGATGCCATCAATATTGGGGCGTTCCCTATTTGCGTGATCAATCATTCGCACAGCAAGCCACAGCACGCGATTCTGAACTTCTTCCAGGACTTCTAACTCCTGTAAAGATTCATCTTTCATCGTCACACCTCTCAATCCACCAGTTTTTTTACTTTAACGCGCTGCTAGTCCAAGTTCGAGTACTCGCCGCGCTGATCGAGCACTTGCTTCGTCAATCATTCGTCCATTCGCATCCAGGGCGACCCCAGATCCTTCCCGGATCGCCATGTTCATGCGATCGAGAAGATCTTGGGCGCCACTTAGCTGTTCACTGGTCGGTGTGAACATCTCATTTACGATCGTAACCTGATCTGGGTGAATGCAGGCCCTTCCGACAAAACCTTGACCGATAACGGTTTGCGTTGAACTTCGGAAAGCATCAAGATCACGAAACTCGGTCGAAACCGGTCCAATGGGAGACAAAATCCCGGCCGCAATACTCTCAACCACGATCCGACTCCGGATCGGAGCCAAGTGCAGATCCACGTCGCCACTCAAACCAAGGTCTGCGGCAAGATCCACCTCCCCCACCTGAAGCTGTACAACTCGCTGGGCTGACACGATGGAACTCAGCCGTGTCAGCCCAACCGCAGATTCAATTAAGGGAATAACCGGCCATTGACCCTCCACCAGGCCATGTTCTTTTTCGGCGGACAAGAGGACCTTAATAATCGGAGTCAACTCAGATGGATCATCGACTTTGGGCACACAAATCCCGGTCAATCCAGGAAGTGCCACGGCTGCAGTGTCATCTACACCCATGGCGCCTTGATTAACCCGAACCCAGACCTGCGCACGGCCATGATCACCGTTTCGTACCCAGTCGGCTACGAGCGACCGCGCTTCAACCTTACGATCGAGTGAAACAGCATCCTCGAGATCGAGGACGAGCGCATCTGCACCCTTTGCAACCGCTTTTTCGAATCGCTCTGGCCGGTCACCCGGTACATAGAGCCAACTGCGCACAATCACTTAACTGAAGTCTTTCCAGAAATTAGAGACTTGGCGATGATCGTCTTCATGATGTCGTTAGTTCCCTCGCCGATGCTCATCAAAATCGCATCACGGTAGAGACGCTCAACTACGTATTCGGTTGAGTAGCCATAGCCACCATGAACACGCATTGCCTCCATCGAAGCTGAAATTGCTGCTTCGGATGCGAAGTACTTGGCCATACCGGCTTCCATGTCGACTCTCTCGCCATTGTCTGCCTTTGACGCTGCCCAATAGGTGAGGAGTCGCGCAGCTTGAAGGTTGGTAGCAATATCTGCCAACTTCAACTGGATCGCCTGGAAATCTGAAATCGGTTGACCGAATGCTTCGCGCTGCTTTGAGTAAGACAATGCTGCATCCCACGCGGCCTGCGCGATACCCACGCTGCGTGCGGCTATGTTCAATCGGCCTATCTCAAGCCCGGAGAGAACCTGCTGCATTCCTCGGCCTTCAACACCACCGAGTAAAGCCGAAACCGGGACTCGGACATTGTCGAGAATTACTTCGCAGGACTCAGTTCCCTTGTAACCAAGTTTTCCAATGTCCTTGCTGACCGAGAATCCTTCGGATGTTGCATCAACGAGCATTACACTCATGCCTTTGTGGCGTGGCTCAGCGGTTGGATCGGTCTTGACCAGCACCGGAAGAACATTGGCGTGACGGGCGTTAGTAATCCATGTCTTTGTGCCGTTAATGACGTAATGATCACCATCGAGGCGGGCTGTTGTCGCGATGCCCTGAAGGTCAGTTCCTGCACCTGGCTCAGTGAGTCCAATTCCGGTGCGCCATTCGCCCGTTGCTAACTTCGGCAGGATCGAGCTCTTCTGCTCCTCGGTACCGTGATGGGCAATCATCCAGGCTGCAAGCCCATGGCTGCCCAAGATTCCAGCGATACCCATCCAGCCCCTGGCAATTTCTTCGTACACCAGACAGAAAGACACCATGTCCAGGTTGAGACCGCCATATTCCTCGGGAATAGTGATACCAAAGAGACCCATCGCTTTCATATGGTCAACAATTTCAGTTGGATACCGACCTGAATGCTCCCACTCAATTGCTACCGGCATGATCTCTTTGTCTACGAAGGACCGAAGTGCCTTTTGAAAAGCTCTTTGTTCCTCATTTAATCCGAAATCCATTACTGATCTCCTTTTACTTATTGTTGTTTACTGTTAATTACTTGGAAAACTGGAAGTTGATGCCCGTCACTGAGAGAATCCCAAGCAAGGGTCACGGGTAAATCACAGGCAAGTTCAGATTCTTCTGCTCCAACAATGCGTGTCAACATGGTGGGGCCCTCAGATAGTTGAACTCGGGCAATGACATACGGGGCTGTGAAGGCCGGGCTGGGTGCTCGATGTACAACGGTATAACTGTCAACAACGCCTTGGCCGGCAGACTCCACCCAGTGGAGTTGGCTGCCTGCACATTGAATGCAGACCGCTCGCGGGTAGTGCTGGACATGTTGGCACTCGAGGCACGTTTGCAACAGAAATTTGCCCTCTTTTGTTGCTTCCCACCATGGGGTGGTGATGTCATCGGGAATTGGCAACACTTGTTCGCTCATCGGTCCACCCCTAACAAAACTGTTGCGTGAGTCGATAATATTCCGCCGGTTCCGTGTGCCAGAGCAACCTGCGGATTGCTCACTTGGCGAGCACCCGCTTCACCACGCAATTGACGCACTGCTTCGACGAGTAACAAAACACCGTATTGCCCTGGGTGACAGTAGGAAAGTCCGCCACCACTTGTATTCAGGGGAATGTCTCCACCTGGTCGAACTCGATCCGAAGCAACAAGGGATGCTGCTTCACCTGGTTCACAAAACCCGAGTGCCTCTAAACTCAAAAGCACCGTAATTGTGAAGGAGTCGTAGAGAGCGACAACATCAACGTCGGAAGGGCTTAATCCCGCAAGCGAAAATGCAGCTTTCCCGCTAGCGACCGCACCCGTTGGCAGAAGTGGCACTTGGCTCATCGAAGTATTGGTGGTCGATTCCCCGTATCCGAGAATTTGAACGGGCGGCTTTGCCAAATCACGGGCTCGTTCCAATGAAGTTACCACGACCGCACCACCGCCATCGGTCACCAAGCAACAGTCTGCGGTCGTCAGTGGTGACGACATCATGGGGGCTGCAAGTACTTCATCTACCGTCAAAGGCCCAGCGTCGTATCGAAACGCTTTCGGGTTAAGCAATGCCCACTCCCGCGCGAGCACCGCGACTTGGGCCAAATCAGCGCGAGTAGCTCCATAGTCATGCATGTATCGCTGGGCCGCCATGGCGTAGTAAGACAGTGGGAACAGCGGACCGTATGGGCTTTCGAATTGCGCCTCGGGTGTGTGGGTTTCCACAACTCCCCCGAGTGAACGGGAGCGCGCTGATCGTTGATTCGAAGCAAAGGAGATCACGATGGTTGAGGCTTGCCCCGCAGCGATTGCCTGAGATGCTCGGGCAATATACATCTCGTAGGCACTGCCGCCTGCAAAAGTTGAATCGCTCCAACTTGGCTGGATGCCCAGATAGTCAGCGACCTGAGTTGCTGAGAACCGCGAAACCCCACTGGTTGCAAGACCATCAACGTCGGATAAAGACAATCCAGCATCGGCCAAGGCTCGGGTGATGGCCTGCGACTGCAGTGTAAGTATCGACGCGTTAGTGACTCCAAGATCGGACTCAGCAGCGCCGACAATAGCCGTGTTTGCACTCACGAAAGTTTCACCTCCGCATGACCACTTGCTGCAGTCCCCACAACTTCTCCTTCAGAATCGAGGATATGCACGGTGAGGTCACACTGCAGTACACCTGACTCGACAGATACTGTGACGCCGTCACAACGGACAGCGCTTCCCGCCTCCACCGGCGTTAAGAATCGGAAACCAAGTTTTGTGAGCCGGGCGTCAGGTCCAACCCAGTCTTGTATGCATTGAGCCATGAGCGCACCGAGCATCTGTCCGTCAACGATCGGTGCCACAAACCCAGTGCTACGGATGTAATCCATGTCGTAATGCAATCGATGCCAGTCCCACGTGGCCCCTGCATAAGCGACCATGTCGGTAATGTCGATCCGTCGATCCAGTGGCGGCACTGGTGTTCCCGCAATCAACGAAGTCATGATGCGATCCCTCGAGACTGGCAAATCAAGGTCTCTACATTAGTAACCAGCAGCTCGCCAAGTTGATTTGTGTATTCCGCGATTGAAGTCACAATCACCATCGGTGTTCCCTTGGATGACGTTCGCTCAACCATGTCATCGATTCGCCACGTGACGGTGAGAATGTCCTCGGGGCGCACTGCTTGATGAAAAGTGTATTCATTTCCACCGCGCAGCAGCCGCGTTCTAGGAACTTCGAGGTCCCAACCGTGCCCTGCATATCCCGTCGATTCCTTCGGCAAATTTGCGTATTGATTCGTTTCGCATACGAGTGTGGGTGGAGCAATGACTCCGTCGTAACCGTGCTCTCGGGCAAAATGATCGTCCGTGTATAGGGGGTTGTGATCACCGATGGCTAACGCGAAATATCGAAATGCAGCCTTCCCTATAGGTTCGGGTGCGACATAGACCCGTGTCTCGCCAATGCGAGCTCTCAGTTCACCTGTCAGAATTGTGTCGCTCATATAAATATCGCCATGGGGTCGACCTCTATCAGGAATTCGGGACGCAATAATCCTGAGCAAATTGCGCCGGTTGACGCGGGCCACGGTTCACGAAGTGCCTCCTTACGAACTTCGGCAACGCGCCGGTAATCCGACAATCCCTCTTTGCAGACATATTCGATCGTCTTGATCAGGTTTTCAGGTCCACCACCTGCAGCCTTCAGTACTTGATTTATTGATTCATAAACGTATTCGGTCTGTGCGAGTAGATCATCAGGGAAGAGTGCCTCTTGGGTCTGCGGATCCAGCGCTGCAAAACCCGACATGAACAGTACGCGTCCGGCCTTCACACCGGGGTTGTAAGTGAGGGTTTCGTATCGGGACCACCCTGGATTAACGGCCACCGGGGTGTGGCGTGAAGCAATAACGTCGATCGCGACGAGAACACCCGGTGCGTGAAGCCGGTCCATCAAGATTCCCGCCGCACCTGGGTACACAGGGCCGAGTAATTCTTTTCGTGGGCGCCCACACTTCCGGTAGAGATCACGACTTGCCGTGGTGGTGTAGTCAATTGTTTTTACAACGTGGGAAAGATCTAGCCCAATTCCCCCGAGTAGTTCACCTGCACGCTCGAGACAGTACCGATACTGACCTGCGAAATCACCCTCTGCGACTAGATTGCCTTTATCGTCGATGGGCAGCATGGTGGGCAAATAAATTGTGCCATCGGTAACTTCGTTGATCACGGTACGATGTAACGTGCTATCTGGTTGGGTGATTGCCGTTTGCACCTTGTTCTTAGTTGCCGTGACTTCGATTTCAATAAAGGCAGCGGGTCGAAGAAGTCGCTCAACCATCACGGTCACGACAGTCGGGTTGTTGTCGCCAAAAATGCGTTTACGAACCGATACGGCTTCGTCATAGTGATCGGCGCCGTGCTCGGTAACGTTTTCCACAACTCGAACTACATCGTTGAAGTCAAATCCAGCAGCATTCAAGATTACTTCAATTTTGGCGTAAGCGGTTGTTGCCTGTTCGGTCATTCCACCACGAACGACCATGTGCTTGGTTTCTGGGTCATACTCTGACGCTGAGTGACCAGATAACCATGCAGTCGTCCCATCGGTCAATCCGAGTGAAAATGAGTATTCTTCATAACGGAACCACGGAAAAGTTTCGGGTTGTATCGCCTGTATGGTCATGAGCGTAAAGCCTCCTTGAAAACGATCGATGAAGCAAGATCGTGTAATCGAGTTACATTAGGTTGATTAGCAAGATTAAGAATTATGTCAGCGAGTTCATCTGCTTGGGAACCGTCTCCGCAGTTTGTGCGGAATTTGGTAAGCAGGTCATCATCACTCAAAGGGTGCTGAGGAGTTCCTTTACTTCCAGCGACAGTGCCATACCAGACGTCACCATTTAGCGAATGGATTCGAACGTGACCGCTAGCGTCAGCTGCAAAACCTTCGGCCGGTCCCAACTCGACTTCAACACGTTCTGCGAGTCGCATTAATTCTGGGCGATCTAGGTTTTCGACACGGTAGGTATCAACGGTGACTTCGCCATCAATAAGTTGCGCAGCAAGACTCCACGGAAGTGAGAACTTTGCATCGTAGGGAGTCCGCGGAGAGTTCTTAGTTTCTCTTGGTTCACAAACAGTTGGAGCACTGTCTGGATGCACTATGACTTGGATTCGCTCGATTTCTTCAATTGCGACCGAGGAGCCTTTAGCAGCGTCAAGTGTCACGTGCATCAGTTGACAAGCCGGGATTGGTTTGATGGAAATACGAGTTGTTTCCCATGATTCGCCCAAATCACTAACAACAATTTCCGGGTCGGCTTCGCGTGCCGATAGCGCTGCATAAATCCCATACTTTCCCTCAAACACCGTAGTTGGACCCTGTCCGCCAGCTGCAGCAAGCTCAGCAGCAATGACTCCGTTCATGGAGGCTAGCCCGGGGTGCAAGGTTTTCGTGTCGGATCCTGTTTCAAGAAATTCCAGTAGGCCGCCACTCGTCGAGGCAGCGATTCCAAGTCCGTTGGCTGCTACTTCTGCATCAGCGCCGCGAAGTCGACTGGTAATTAATGACGCCGCAAGGGTTCCGCTCACTGAGGTCGCATGCATTCCACGCGCGTGGAAACCGTGTGGCGTTGCCGAGGCCACACGACAAACAGTTTCATATCCGACAACGGCAGCAGTAAGAATATCTGCTCCGGTCGCATCAACACTCTGTCCAACGGCAAAGGCGGCCGGAAGCGTCACTGCTGTTGCATGAACTAAGCCTTTTGCGTGAGTGTCATCGAAGTCAAGTGCATGGACCAAGACTCCATTGGCGAGTGCTACTGCGGACACGGCTAGAAGGTCATTACTTCCCAACATCCGCACACCTGATGGTGAACTGAAGGTGCGCGCGACAGTGCACGCCGCATGTGCTGCATGGAGACGGTTTGCCGCTATCGCTAAGCCAACACCGTCAAGAAGATGACGTGTCGCGGAGTGCCGAACCGATTCAGGAATTTGTTCAAAGCTCAGATCTATTGCCCACTGCGATAGGCGCGCGCTGACCGTGGGTGCCGTGATGGTCACAGAGCGCTCTCGGCCTCAAGGTTTTCAGAAGTAGGCTGCGCAACCTTATTTACTCCGAAGGCCCCTGTGCTCGCCAACTCCGCGATGTGTTCCGGTGAATATTTTAGCAGCTCATTCATGACGTATCCAAAGTCTTCATTTCGTTGTGGAGCTCGTCGATACGCTTTTGGCAATGAACCGAAATTAACGGGAGATGCCACCTGACGTACACGCCCAAAACGATGATGATCCGTCTCAACCACTAGACCGCGAGCGATGGTGTGAGGATCGTTGAGGGCTTGATCTACGTCGTAAATCGGGCCGACAGGAACACCTGCGTCAGTGAGGGCGGTGATCCAGTAGTCGCATTTTTGAGTAAGGAATACCTCTTCAAGAAGTTTGATTAGTTCTTGAGAGTTTCTACTACGATCTGCGAATGTTAGGTACCTATCGTCATCTGCTAAATCCGGGCGCCCTATTGCCACTGCTAGGCGCTTCCAAAACTTTTCCTTTGCGCAAGCGACAACAATCCAACCATCAGCTGCTTCAAAATTTTGAAATGGCACTAGAGAAGGGTGTGCTGAATTCTTCATCCGCTCCGGCACGAAGTCTCCATTAAGGTTCCACGCTGCGATATAAGTAAGCATGGTTATGGCCGAGTCAAAGAGAGAGACATCGGAGTCGCCACCAATTCCGTCACGTTTGGCTGCATGCAGGCCAGCTAGCAAACTAATTGCTGCCACGAATCCACCGGAGTAGTCGACCATTGATAATCCCGATTTAGTGGGTGGGCCCTCAGGATCCCCGGTGACGCTCATCCAGCCCGTTAATCCCTGCAATATGTAGTCATACCCAGGTTCTGTCGATCGAGGCCCCGTCATGCCGAATCCACTCAAACTGCAGCACACAATCGCTGGGTTTAAATGCTTGAGGTCGTCATATCGAATACGCATTTTGGCGGGAACGTCTCCACGCAAATTGGAGTAGACGGCGTCGCTGTTGCGCACAAGATCTTCAAAGACCGCTCGGCCTTCAGGGCTATGCATATCCAACGAAAGTGAGCGCTTATTACGATTGAAAGCTTCGAAGAAGATTGAGTCTTCACCTTCAGTCATCGGGGGTACATAGCGGCTCACATCGCCGCCAGCGGCAGGATCCTCAATTTTGATCACCTCAGCACCCAAATCGGCTAGATGCAGGGAGCCAAATGGCCCAGCGCCGTACTGCTCGATCGCGATAATTCGCACATCGCCCAGCGGCCTCATTGGGGCCCCCAATCTTGATTTTTGCTTGCGTGATGTCTAGCCTAACTTAAACGTCTGAGGTATTCTTCGTCAAGGGGAATTGAAAAGAAATCTCCCTATCTCTAAAACATCAGACAGGTTGTCCCGTAGGCACCCATTGCAGAGGATACTGAGGGAATGATAGGTACTCCGTTAGTCGAATCGGAAACCACCAAGGCACTTAGACAGACGGTACGGGAAGCCTGTGCGCCATTTGGACATTCCTACTTCCTCGAGGTCTCACGAGCACATGGTCACCCCCGAAAATTGTGGTCTGCTCTCGGCGATGCAGGGCTTTTAGGGGTTTCGATTCCCGAAGAATTCGGGGGCGGCGGTGCCGGAACTGCTGAATTGGTAATCGTGACCGAAGAGGTTGCTGCCTCTGGCTCACCCTTAATGCTTCTCGCCCTCTCCCCCGCCGTATGCGGGAATACTCTGGTCGCTCATGGAACCCAAGCCCAGCGAGAACGCTGGCTGCCCGGCCTAGCATCGGGACAAGACGTACTCGCCTACGCGATTACCGAACCTGATGCGGGGTCCAATAGCCACCGAATGAGAACCACGGCAAGGCGCACCGCTCAAGGCTGGTCCCTCAATGGAGCGAAAACATACATATCCCACGTTGACAACGCTCAAGGAATTCTTATCGTTGCAAAAGTACGAGCTGAAGACTCTGTAACGGGCCGTGATGGACTGGGGTTATTCCTAATGGACGCTGACGCACCCGGGCTGACGGCGCAAAAGATTGATGTCGAGATCACCTCACCCGAGCGTCAGTTCACACTTTTTCTCGACAATGTTGAAGTCAGCGCTGACTCAGTGGTCGGTGAACCAGGAAATGGAATTGCTGCTCTCTTCACTGGCTTAAACCCCGAGCGCATTGCTAGCGCAGCACTTTTGAACGGGATAGCGCGTTATGCACTGGCTAAGGGTGCGAAATATGCAAGTGAACGTGTTGTGTGGGATGTCCCTATCGGTGCACACCAAGCTATTGCTCATCCACTCGCGCGCGCCCACGTACTCCTTGAAGCGTCTCGACTACTCACCGCACGGGCAGCAGCACTTTATGACGCCGATATGGATGCGGGTGAAGCTTCCAATATTGCCAAAGTATGTGCCTCTGATGCTGCGAGTGCCGCACTTGATGCTGCAATTCAGGCACACGGTGGTAACGGGATGGCAACCGAATATGGGCTCTCCACGTTGCTCGGTTTAGTGCGCCTATTTCGAATTGCACCTGTGTCAACGGAGATGAGCCTCAATCACATAGCTCGAAAGAGCCTCGGACTACCCAAGTCATACTGATCCACATGGGGCAGCCGCAAGCAACTCACAAGCAACCGTCCAGGTGGCTTTCCGGTCATCACGGGCAGCGACTTCGCACCGAAGTCACATTGAACCTACTCACAATCACGATCGACAACGCACCTGTCAATGCGCTCGACTCAATTTCCTATCAGGAATTGTACGAAATTTTTGATCAGCTACTAACCGCAAAGACTGTCTCGGCAGTACTCCTTCGTGCCGATAACCGATGCTTCTGCGCTGGACAAGATCGACGCGATGCACCGATTCCCCCGGCTGATCCATCCACGTATCTGAAACACGCCGCAAGCGCACTCGCGCTCGCCACTCGGTGTCCGGTTCCAGTAGTCGCTGCAGTGAAGTCTGCAGCAATAGGCGCAGGATTAATCCTGGCTCTCACCGCCGACATTCTGGTTTTAGATGAGGAGGCGACTTTGTCACTCCCAGAGCAAAAATTCGGAGTGATCTCCGGATACTCGCACCTCGCACAATGGCTCGGTCGGGCGGCGATAGCCAAAGTTCTCACCGGAGATCCCATTGACCCCCAAACATTTGTAAACCCTGGTGGCATTTTATTGCCAAATGATCAGGTTGATTCCCAAGCAGATCGAATCGCACGATCAATAGCCACTGGTGATACCAGCTTTGTGCTCGCAACCAAATCAGGATGGGCCAACAGCCGCGAATCAGTTGCACAGGCCTACCTTGTAGAGATTGAACAAACCATCTCGCAGGGCAGCATGAACTTCAATCTTTCTAGATCAGCTGACTAACAACCTCGCGTTTAACAACCTTCCCGCCTGCGTTACGGGGAAGGGGCGACAACGCAATCTCCCAACGCCTCGGGTGCTTGTAGTCTGAAAGTTGCGGCTCAACGTGTTGCGCAAGGGCAGCAAGGTCGATTTCAGCACCGGGTCGTGCAACGACAACAGCCACAATCGCCTCGCCCCATTTCTCGTCTGGGACACCAACCACTGCTACTTCGTGGACTCCGGGGAATGTTGCGACAATCTCTTCGATCTCGCGCGGATATACATTGACACCCCCGGTGACAATCATGTCTTTCTTGCGATCGACGATGTAGATAAATCCTTCATCGTCAAGGATGACAACGTCGCCCGCAGTCACGAAACCGTCTGGTGTTGTGCACGCCTGCGTTGACTCAGGGTCATCAAGGTATCCGGTCATGAGGTGCGGTGATCGAGAAAAGAGTTCACCGGGTTCTCCCGGCTTGACCGGGTTACCTTCTTCGTCGACAACCCGCACTTCAGTCATAAACCATGCATGTCCGACCGAGCCAATTTTGCGAAGTGCGTCGGCTGGGCGAAGCACCGTTACAACAGATGCTTCAGTGGAGCCATACAACTCATAAACGCCGACCTGAGGGAATGCCTCGAACACCCATTCCTTGAGAACTTTCGGTAATGCTGCTGCATTGAAATAAAGGGTCTCGAGTTGCGAGAGGTCGTACTCCCTTGGGCTTTTGTCCAGTGCTCGCATTGTTTGAGCATGTGTGGGAACGAGAAAAACAGTCTGTATTCGATCACGTTCCGCTAAAGAGAGAAACTCAGTCGGATCCCATGAACGTAGAACCGAGATGGTTGCGCCGCAAAAAACCGCGGTGTAGGCAAATGAAAATCCTGCACCGTGGTACATCGGCGCAACTGCCATAGTGCGCCTGCCCGGACCGATTCCGTAATCGAGCGCGGTGGAATAGCAAGTCAAGGCACGGGCGCGGTGGCTGAGCATTACGCCTTTTGGTTTACCCGTTGTTCCGGAAGTGAACATGATCATGAATGTGTCATTTTCGTCGATATAAACCATGGGGTCAGTGGCGTCAACTTCGGCAAGAACTGCTTCATAGGGATTATCTGCTGAATTCGAATCAAGAGTCCAGACAACCTTGAATGATTTTTGAATTTCAGTCGTCAGCCCGACATATTTTTCAGCGACAATGAGTACTTCACACTTACTCCGCTCCACAATGTACTCAATCTCGCGCTCAACACTTCGGGTATTTAGTGGAACCATGGTCATGCCACTTTTAGCAATGCCTGCTGCCACTTCAAAATACTCCATGCGATTACCCATCAGTACCGCAATTCGCGCACTAGGTTTCAATCCAGCTGCGAGTAATGCCTGAGCAACGCGAGATGAGCGCTCACCAAGTTCGGCGTAGGTGAGTGTCTCGCTACCATCAATCACGGCTATTTGTTGGGGAATCGAATGCGCGAATTCTCGTACACCGTTCGCCATGTTCAATGGTGCTCCGCCGTGATTTAAAGCCATGTGTTTCTCTCCATCTTGTGTAAATGCCGACTAGGCTCGGGACTACCTACATTTGATTCAAAAGCAAAGCGGGAACATTTATGCCAACTGGTCGCACCATCGCACTCAAGACGCTCCTTAACGTTATCCCAACTGATACTGATGTATTCCAGGGAGTTCAGGCAGATGTCGAAGCCCAGCGAGTTTTTGGGGGACAAGTGTTGGGGCAGGCTCTGGTAGCGGCAGGCAGGACTGTTGAATCCGGAATGCTTCCCCACTCCTCTCACGCCAGATTCCTTCAGGCACCAACCCCCATTGAACCGATCACCTACCGAGTCTCTCGGGCTCGTGATGGTGCAAGTTTTTTCAATCGTGAAGTTGAGGCCGTGCAAAGCATTGGAATCGTTCTGACCATGTCGGTCTCCTTTCACCGGCATGAGAGTGGATTTGAGCACAGCCAAGTCATGCCGGCAGTTCCTGATCCGGAGACCCTTGCATCCTTTGTTGATCAGATGACGCCGTGGGCGGATCGATTGAGCGAATGGTTTCAGCGCCCCCGACCAATCGAGGTTCGCTACGTCGCTAGCCCGCCGTGGGAGGCTGCTGACAGCAACCAAGCCACTTCCGAGTCCCAAGTCTGGTTGCGCTCTGAGCCTCTGGATTCCGACGACCCGCTCATTCACCTTGCTGCCATGATGTATGCATCCGACATGACCATTCTGGATCCTGCTGTTTTGCGTCATGGATTGGGTTGGTTTCCGGATCGAGTACGCGCTGCCACTCTGGATCATTCCATCTGGTTTCACGGCATAGGTAAAGCAGACTCTTGGTTTTTGTGTGACCACGAATGTCCCTGGACGGGTAACGGAAGAGCCTTGGCCACCGGCTCCATGTATTCGCGCGAAGGGAAGCGGCTGGCCACAATTGTTCAAGAAGCCGTACTTCGCCAGCCTCGCTAAAGATTCAGAATCCAATTGCACGTTTAGATTTCGCATTCAAAGGGAACGAAACCGGCAGCAACTAACATTGCACCGATCCCGGCGAGAATGCCGGTGACCATAAGTACTTCAGCTATTTCCTCATCACTGTACATGTTTAGCAGTGCTTGCCGTAATGAATCAGTCATAGGAAATATTGGTGTGAACGGAGAAATTGAGTCAGCGAGTTCTGCAAGAGTGCGGTCATGATCGTCGAGCACCGCCATTTCACTTAGTGAATTTACAGATTCGAAGAGGGCATCGATCATCGTCTGCGAAACCCCGCATGCCAACGCAGAAGCGACGTCGTGAGCACGACAAAAAGTGCAACCGCTCCGGGCAGCAAGGCGCAATCGAATCACTTCAATATCTCGCCGCGATACTGTCGTGTGATTAAAGAAATCAGCGTAAAAACGACCCCAGTAAAAATCGCAGGCATTGCGGGAATGAGACATATATCGATGAAATGCGGTATCCACCCCCGCTGCCTCAAGGTTGTGAACATGCTGAGCCAAGACCGGGGGGACATCTGCTATGGGAAGACTGCGTTCGATAAATGTGCTCACGAATCACTCCCGGAAGCTGATACGCGTGTGGCCCAACGTGGTGGCCGCCCTTCCCGCCATGATGCAAACCCCTCCTGGGCATCAGAATCTTTCGGCGTTACGTAGGAGAGGAAGACCTGCCGTTCAATCCCAATTGCCTCAGATGCCGGCGCTGCAGCAGTTCGTAACATTTGGCGCTTAACTGTCCCTAAGCAGTTACGTGATTTATCGGTCAACCAACTTAAACATTCTTCAACCGCCTGATCGAGTGAATCATCAGGGACGGATTTCAGTGCGATTCCAAGTTGAACAAGTTCCGATGATTGCATCCACCTTCCCGAAAAGAAGATTTCTTTGGCACGCATGGATCCAACGATTCTGGGTAACCGAAAAGATGATCCGCCACCAGGAACCACTCCAAATACTGTATGTGCATCACCCACCTTGGCGCTCTCGGCAACAATGACAACATCGCAGGAAAGAATTAACTCAAAACCACCTGCGCGAGCTAATCCGTTTACAGCAGCAATGACAGGTGCATTGAGCTCTTCAATGCGCAACAAAATTCCACCCAGTCGCACAAGAACCGATTCAAAATACTCGCTGTTGTCAAATGCCTTGTCCAGTAGATGCTGATCAAGCCCAACGCTAAACGCCCGACCCGATCCGCGGATGACGAGAGCTCTAATTGACTGATCCTGCTCAACCATTCCGACGATGGAATCGAGGTCTGCAAGCCAATCTTCAGTTATGCTGTTCAGTCGTTGCACTTGATTCATGGTCGCGTAGATGACATTGTCTCTTCTCACTACGCCAAAGTCCCTAAAAATGAGATCAGTGGTCATGCCGGCACCTGAACTTTCTGCTCTTTGGAAATTGGGGCTGTGGCAATAGACTCAGTTACATGCCAGTGGTGTTGAACTCGCCCGAACGACTGCTCACGGTTTCTGATCGAGACCAACTGATCAAGGACGCTGGATACATTCATGAACTTTTCAAGCCCTCTGATGTCAACCCCGAACCACCGTTTCCCGGCGAGGCGCTGTTGCTGTTCGCTGGCGGACTGGTGGAACAAACGGCTGGGCTTCCCGAAGGCATCCTTGCTTTGGTTGAGATTTCCACGGTGACATTCGGCTCTATGGCCGTTCCCCCGCTGACCGTGCACGTTGAACTGACAATCGAAGATCCAATTCCCACCCCCAGCGGCACGAAAGTCATTTGGCCGATGACCTGGGTGATGCTCTCCGAGAACGGCGACCATTTCACTGCGAGTATAAAAATGCTCGGAACTCGTTAAATCACTATTCAATAGCACGGGTAAATTCCTCAAGCGCATCCGCAGTTATCTCGGGAACGCGCATATGAATCTGCCCACGCAATCCTGGGATTATTTGAGTCCGACAATCACTGACCATTGCTTGGACCAGCGGGTCATTGTCAGCGAGAAGATCAAATTCAGCATCCAAAAGAAGCGTCGGCTGCTTCAACTCACGCAAAGCTGGTTCAGGGTCATATCGAAAGGCCGCTTGATAACCCCAGTGGTAACGATCCGAAATTGATAGAACGTCGCCGATGGCGATGTTTAACATCCAGGCGGGAGTGTCGGCACCCCAAATTCGGTGATAGCGCTCCAGTGCCCATTGGAATTGTGCACCGCCGGAGGTGAGTTCGATAGGAGGCGTCCAATTGGCAAGATAGTCGGCGCGTTGTTCAGGAGTCATCAATGCGACACCACTGAGCACTACGCCCTTGACTCGATCAGATTGCTGGGCGATCTCAATCGCAATTGAGGCCCCTGTATGAACTCCAGCAACGACCATGTTCCCCACGCCGGCGTTTGTGAGCGCTCCAAGAATTGCTGCGGCGTATTCGGGGATTTCATGTCCCGGTTCACCCGGAGGATCCGATAAACCGTAACCCGGGGTATCGGTCGCGATTACTTCGCGATGCATACCCGAAAACGGCAACATCTCATCCCATACGCGTGAAGATAATGGCGACTCGTGCAGTAATACGAGCGTCGTGTCACCGGCTTTTTTGCCTGTGGGCGCGGCTCTTCTCATATGCACTTGCCCCCAAGGACCATCGTGGTACTCGCGCCAGATTTTCGCCACGCCACTCACAGGGTTGGCCCTGTCTTGAGCATGAATCTCGTACCGGTCTCTATGCGGATCGTGTTCAGTTCTTGACCTGCAGGTACATGAATTAATCCAATAGCAGGAACTTTTTCCTCACCACTCACCCGCATTGATCCCTCGAGAACGATGATGAAACGCTCACGTTCTGAAACACTTGAAGGCAATTCAGTATTTGACCGGGCACGAACGATTCGACTTGCCGCACCCGTGTTGACATTGAAGCTCAAAGTTCGTGCTTGCAATGCATCATTATTGGACCACGTGTCTTCTGGGAGTGACGCCCAAGGAAGCAACCCACTCGCTTGATGTCGCACCCAACCGCGTGGACCCAGTGCATCTTCTTCGATGGTGGTGATGGGATTACTTCCCGCAATTTCGTGCGGATGCACAACACGGCTTACCGGTCCACTTCCGTCAGTGGGCGAAATACCTTCCATCATGAGTATGGCTTCAAAACCATTTTCAGACCACGCACAGTGCACAAAACCGGGTGGTCGCCAAAAGTAATCACCTAGTTCCATGAGACCTTCACCATCAAGTGTTACGGCGCCTCCTATAACGAGGCACTCTTCAACACTGTCGTGATAGGCGCACGTGAGATCCACATACCCTGGATCTGCACGAACATGATCAATACGCCGAGTTGTTACGGGATCCTGATAGAGCTGACGTATGTTGTACTTGCTCATTAACCCTTCAACGCCCTCAGGGGGGCCAAGATTTTCGCGGAAAGCCGGAGTCATGGTTTCTAGAACCTGAAGTCCATTAACCCAAGGCGCATCGGTTGTTATCGTTAAATTCGACACCGTAACTCCCAACTAGTTAGATCCGCCACCACTAATGGAATTAGATAGCAATGCGTCGGATGTTTCTTCCGCTCGTATACAGGCGACTTCGTGATTCGGTGAAAATTCAATGAGCTGAATAATCTGCGATCGACAAGCATCAATGGCCATCGGGCATCGAGGCGCCAAAACGCACCCAATCGCTCGTACTTCGGTTGGACTTCCGATGTCACCGATCAATCGAAGGCGCGGAAGTGACTCATTGGGGTCGGTCGACAACCTCGAGGACAGCAACGCACGGGTGTAGGGGTGGCGCGGATCCCTGATTACCTCAGAAACAGGTCCGGTCTCGAGTATTTCGCCAAGATACATCACAGCGATTCGTTGGCTCACGTACTCAACCGTGGAAATGTCATGTGAAATGAATAAGTAAGCGAGCCCAAGTTCGCGCTGTAGATCCGCGAGCAAACTGAGAATTTGGGCGCGCACTGAGAGGTCCAGCGACGAGGTTGGTTCATCAAGCACAATGAGCTTCGGGTTGGTGATAATCGCTCGAGCAATACCCACTCTCTGCTGCTGGCCACCCGAAAGTTGTCCTGGCAATCTCGTGGACGAATCCGGTGAGAGCCCCACTCGCTCGAGCGTCTCGCGCACCCGCTGTTTGCGGGCATCTGAGTTAAGGCCGCGGTCATGAATTATCAATGGCTCGCCAACTATGTCGCCGATTGACATGCGTGGATTGAGGGACTCAAATGGCTCCTGGAAAACGACCTGTAACTTTGATCGCATTTCACGCATTTCCTTAACACTCAGTTGAGTGAGATCAACACCATCGAATCGAACTGCACCTTCATCTGGTTCCAGAAGCCGAAGAACGAGACGACCTAGGGTCGATTTTCCCGACCCTGATTCCCCAATCAAAGCAACAGTCTCACCCGCATTGATTTTCAGAGAAACATTGCTGACTGCGCGAACAATTCCCTTTCCACCGCGAGCGTGGAATTGTTTGGAAACGCCCTCGAGCTCAAGAAGCGGCATGACCAACCCTCTCAGACAGATGACAGGCAACGAGGTGATCTGGTGCAATCTCTCGGAGGTCTGGGCTCACAGAACAAGCCTCGAAAGCATGCTTGCATCGAGGCCTGAATGAGCAATCGGTTGGGACTACCCGAAGGTCAGGAACGGAACCGAGCAATCGGGTTAATTCATGCCCAGGGCGAGGAATGGCACCCAAGAGTGCGGAGGTGTACGGGTGGGCAGGGTTGAGAAACACGGTTTCAACAGAACCAGCTTCGACGACTTTCCCGGCGTACATAACAACAACCCTGTGACAATACTGCGCAATGACACCCAGGTCATGTGTTACCAACAAAATGCCTCGGGTCGAATCAACAACTCGATCTCGGATGAGATCAAGTATCTGGCGTTGAACTGTGACATCAAGACCAGTTGTCGGTTCATCGGCAATGATCAGTTCAGGCTCGAGCAACATCGCCATAGCGATAACCACTCGCTGGGCCATACCGCCACTGAGCTGATGTGAGTAACCGTCAAGAACACGATCTGGGCCCGCGATTCCAACACTGGTAAGCATTGCGCGTGCTCGTTCCCTAGCAACGTTCTTAGCTGACGGTTGCCCATGTGCCTTGAGAATGTTTCGGAACTGTTCTTCAATAGAGTAAATGGGGTTCAGGGAGCCGAATGGATTCTGGGCAACATAACCGACGGATGCGCCGCGAACCTTTCGCAGATTCTTGTTCTTAATGGATAGCAGATCACCATGGCCAGTTAGTTCCGCCGAGCCGCCGGTTACCTTTCCTGGAGCTTGCAGGAGCCCAAGGATGCCTTTTACCGCTGTTGATTTACCACAACCCGACTCGCCAACAATACCGACAATCTCACCGGCATTCACTCGAAGATTGACACCATTTACAGCATGAACGGTTGACTTATGACCCACAAACTCAACCGATAAATCCTTAACGCTCAACAGTGTTTGCGTCATTACCGTCTGGTTCATCGGATTGTCCTTGTGTTGAAGTCCGAGATTGCATCAGAGAGCTGATTCAGAATCCACACGCACAATAAGACGAAGAGACCGGGGAAAAATGCAACCCACCACTCACCGCTAATCATGTTGGATGAACCTGCTCGAATCATCGATCCCCAACTTGGTGTGGGTGGGGCAACACCAATACCGAGGAACGAGAGTGTTGCAATCACGACGATTGCGTTGGCCATGGTGAGTGTGGTCTGAGCCGTAATCATGCCCATCACGTTCGGGAGAACATGTTTGCGCAATGCACGCGGCAAGGGCACACCCACAGCGGTCGTGGCTTCCATGAATCTCGCCTCACGTAGGGAGAGCACTTCACTTCTAATAAGTCGCATATAACGTGGGATATTGATCAGCGCGATTGCCACAACGACCATGTACAACTTGTTTCCTGAAAGACTCACCAGCACCAGGGCCAAGATCAGAAGTGGAAACGCTTGGAATGCATCCATTCCTCGAACCAGGTTGTCACTCCAGCGCTTCTTGACACTTGTCAGAAGGCCTAGAGGTACACCAATGATGAGGGACAGGAATGTTCCCGCGAGCGCAAGTGACAGATCTATCCAAGCGGCCGCAATCGTGCGTGAGAAAACGTCACCACCTGTGATATCTGTCCCAAACCAATGATCTGCACTCGGCGGCGAGATTCCTACCCCTGGGTTTGGTGCCTCAGGATCGTAAGGGAGTGGCGCAAAAAGACTCGCCAGGATGAGAACGATGATGAAAAAGGCACCTGCGACAGCGAACTTGTGCATCTGCACAAAATCCCGGAAGTTACTCTGCTTCTTCACGGTTTTAGTTGCCATAACTGATCCTTGGGTCGAGCCAAGCAACAACTATGTCTAAGAGTGTGTAGATCAAGAGGGTGATGATTCCGGCCACGAGTACGAAGCCCTGGATCACGGGAATATCAAGTCGCAGAATTCCATCGAGGGCCCACTGCCCCATACCGTTCCAACTGAAAATCGTTTCAACAACTGCTGCGCCGCCAAACAATGACGCAAAAATGATTCCCGCATATGTCAAGATACTTGACCGAATTTGCACCAGTCCATAACGTAATGTTCGCCATTCGGACAGACCACTGGCACGGGCGAATTGCACTTGTTGGGACTGCATAGATTCAGCGAGCGCAGATCGGGTGATTTTCGCGAAATATCCCGCATAAACAAGTCCCAAAGTTAAGACCGGTAGGACTAAATGAGCTAGGGCATTATTAAAGGCCTCTAGATCGCCGGCGATGAGTGAATCAATGGGAACGAAACCTGTTACTTGTTCGGGGGGAGTAATCAAAATATCAAGTTGACCTGACGGTGCGGGCGCCCAGTCAAGATAGAAAAAGAAGATCAAAATGAGAAGCAATGCGAAGAAGAAATCCGGGATCGCCTGAAGTGCACTCGCAATTCCGCGTGAGCCTGACTCAGGCCAGCGGCCCCGGAAGTAGCCGCCGATCGTGCCTAGGATGACACCGATAACAATTGCCACCCCGACACTGAGCAGAACCAATTCCAATGTGGACGGTAGCCGGTCAGCGATTTCGGTGATTACGGGTTGCCGTGAAAAGTATGAGGTGCCCAGGTCGCCGGTAAAGATACCTGTTATGTAGTCAAAATAGCGAGTGGGGATCGGCTGATCAAGTCCGAGGTCAGCACGGATTGCATCTATTTGCTCTGCAGTTGCGAGACTGCCAGCGATGACCCGAGCAGGGTCACCGGGTGCCAACGCGATGAGCAGAAATGAAATTGAAAGTACGGAGAATATCGCGACAGCAAAAAAACCAAGTCGCTTGAGAACAAGGACGGCGAGACGGACACGACGACTCCGCCCACCCTTTCGGGTGGGCGGAGTTGACGTAGTTGTTATTGACAACTGATTAACCTCGGGACAGCTCACCGATGACTGTTGCACCATGTGGATACATGTTGTAACCCTGGATGTCATTTAGCGACGATGCGATATCAGACGCTTCAGTGAGGTAAACCGATGGAACCAAGTCCTGCACCATGTCCTGAGCTGCTGCAATTGCAGCGTCACGCTCAGGGCCTGCGTCAGTGCTCACGATTGTCTTGACGTAGGCGTCAAATTCATCGTTAGCAAATCCTGTGTTGTTCAGGAAGGACTTTGAACCAAGGTAGAGGTTGAAGATGTACCCTGAGTCGGCCACTGCTGGACGCTCTGTGTACAGCCATGACTGCAGCGACTTCTCGCCCACGGCCTTTTCGAAGTCAGCCTCAGAAGCGATCGGATTAAGGGTCGCGTTGATGCCAACTGCTTGAAGGTCAGCAACCAAGAGACGTCCGAGATCCTCAGCGAACGGACCGGGACGGCCATTGTTCGTGGTGATCTGGAGTGTCATTCCATCAGCACCAGCCTCAGCCAAGAGTGCCTTGGCCTGCTCTGGGTCATAGGAATTCGGACGGTTACTTGCCGGGAAGTTCATTGCTGAAGGCAGGCCATCTGGTGCTGCATCCGCATAACCCGCGTAGATCGAGTCTAGGAATGCATCACGGTTGATCGCCAAACTGATTGCCTTACGAACCCGTGGATCAGCCAACTGGGGATCCTTGGTGTTCAGTGACAGTGTGTGACGGTTTACGTCGGCGGTCAAAAGCACCTTTGCATTGTCGCTTTCCGCAATCTGTGCCAATTTGTCAAACGGAGTGTCTGTGATGAGATCAACTTCGCTGGCAAGTAGCAGCTGGGTACGGTTTGCACCTTCAGGGACCATCCGCACAATTGCATTCTGGAAGAAGACTGGATCACCGAAGTAGCCAGGCATGGCTGCGTAACGGATTTCCTGACCTGGGTCAATGCTCTCCACGAGGTATGGACCGAAGCTGGCGGTGTTTGTACCAAGCCACGTAGATGCCCATGGGTCATCCGCGGTGGCTTCCGCTTGCGCCTTAACGGCGTCAAGAATGCACATCGTTGGGTGCGTGAGCACTGCGATAGCAACGGCACTTGGCTCGGTGAGGTTCATCTTGAACGTGAGGTCGTCGATCACTTCAATCGACTTTTCCTGATTGATATTAGCGATCGGCATCAGAATTCCTGAAACGATTGGGCTACCCGCGCTCATGCGATCAAAGGACCACTTAACGTCAGCTGACGTCAATGGGTTACCCCACGAGCTCACAACGCCCTCGCGAAGTTTGAATGTGTATGAGGTTCCTGCAGCATCGGCTTCCCAGCTCTCAGCCAAGTTGCCCGTTACATCGCCTGGAAGGAAGGTTTTGCCTTCTGCTGCCACCGCGGCGTCGTATTCCACGAGCGTGGTGCAGTACTGAGCCATGTTATAGACGTCAGCTAGTCCGGTAAAGACACTCGGGTCCAACTGGCTGGCAACGTTGCCCCATGCCATTGTGACGGTGGTCGATTGACCGTCGTCTTCTGTCGCAACTTCCTCAGTAGCGGAAGTTTCAGTTTCGGCTGACGTTTCAGCGGAATCAGTAGATCCGCCACCACAGCCAGCCAGCAATACGGAAGTTGCAACCGCAAGGGTCACGATTCCGCTGATGCGCCTAACTCTCATAGTGCTCACTCCATTCTTCCGACGGCGTTGCGTCGAAGTATGCGATCGCCTACACCCATCGGTGAGGTTGCTCCAGTCTTAACCACTCGCAAATGAAATTCTCAGACATTTACAAATCGTTGTCAAAACGTTAGTAAGTTTTGCCGTGTGACACAACCGAATTGGGAAATTATGTCGGTTATTCGCCAAATAGAGGCGACACCCAGTACCTTTGGGCATCCGATCCGGCTCCGAGTCAGATCATGGAAGGGAACGCCCCTGTGAATATGCCTGCTTCGCTCCCCCAGGGGCTGTCTCATGAGGCCGGTCGCTCATCCCTGTCCGTAAATCGGATACAGCCAGCCTACGCACAGGTGGCCAGCCAGTTGCGAGATTTGATTGTCACCGGGCAAATTCAAACAGGGGATCATTTGCCCAATGAGTCAGAATTAGCAACGATTTTTGGGGTCAGCCGCAGCACGGTTCGGGAAGCTTTGCGATCACTCGCAGCCCAAAGTTTGGTGTACACCAAACGTGGGGTCACGGGCGGCACTTTCGTCGCGGAACTTGATGCCGAAACCGTGAGCGCATACCTGCGCACCAGCTTGGGCCTGATGAGTGGGTCGGCCGGTGTTTCCGTCGCTGAACTGCTGGAGACCCGAGCCGCCCTGGAGGTGCCCGCCACTCGACTAGCAGCAATACGTCGGACAGATGGCGCAATTACGGAAATGGAACAAAACCTAAGCATCAGCAACGTAGAGGATGAAGCGGTCCGGTACGCCAAGAATTCCCGCTTCCACGAATTAATTCTGGAGGCTTCCGGGAACCGCCTGCTGGGGCTGGTCGCTTCGCCAATCTTTGACGTACTTAAATCCCGATTCCGGCGCGAGGATGTAGAAAAGAACTACTGGGATCGAGTGGATAACGACCACCGCGAGATTTTCAGTCACATTGAGGCGGGGGATCCCGACGGTGCCGAATCCGCGATGCGGGCTCACTTACGCAGACTCGAATCGACTTACGAAGCCACGGACATTACCGCGCACCCTTGAGGGAAACCGCCAAGTAGAGCCGACACTTCAATTGTTCGTCAGTAACTGCGTGGCATACCTAAGCCCTGGGCAATGATGCTGCGCACAAGATCATTGTTGACCGGGCTGAACAGCTGAAGCCGAGCATCCCGCAGGAATCTCTGCATGGCGGATTCCTCAGCGATACCCATCGCACCCATGACACGGGAAGCGTGATCAACCAAGCGGCTGACGCATTCAGCGGCAACCAGTTTTGCCATTGCCGACTCTTGCGATGCTGGCTTGCCAGCATCTATCAGCCGGGCTGCGTGTTCAACTAGCAGGGAAGCCGCGGTGAGTTCAGCTGCTGATTCCGCAAGTGGATGTTGCACAGCTTGATAACGGCTGATAGGTCCACCGAATGCCTCCCGCTCATTGACGTATCTCAGAACAAGATCCAGTGCACCGTGTCCAATCCCCAGGCTGATCGCCGCCGACAGCACCCGTTCCACATCGAGGGTGCCACGAAGTGCGTGCAATCCCCTACCGCGCTCGCCAACGATTGAGTCGGCAGGCGCGATCGCGTCGGTGAAGAAAACTTCGCATGTGCCTGCTGCCCGCATAATGGCTAGGTTCACTTTGTTCGCCTGAACACCAGGTTGGTCTGCGGGAACGATCAACAGTGATAGACCTGACGCCTGACTGCGGCCTTCTTCTGGTTTATCCGTGCGAGCAAGTACGAAGATTAAATCAGCTTCATTGGCCAGTGAAATCCACAATTTCTGCCCATTGATGCGCCATGAACCATCTTCAAATTTTGCTTGAGTCCTCAGCGCTAGCAGATCCGATCCACCACCTGGCTCGCTCAAGGCGTACGAGTAGATGCGTTCTCCCGAAGCTAGGCCGGCGATCAGGTCGGTGTGCTGACCACTATCGATGATGGTGCGTCCCACCATGCCGCACAGCACGTAATCAACTGCCATGGACGGGAAAACTCGAGCCAGCTCACGGGTGACTATCGTGGATTCAGCCACGCCGCCACCGCTGCCGCCACAATCCACCGGCATGCCGAGTCCGAGCATTCCGTTCTCACCCAGAGTCTTCCAAACATCACGCAAGAAGGTTCGGTTGCGATCTGCCTCAGCAACACGCTCTTCAGGTAGGTGTCGGCTGATCAATCCCTGCATGCTTTCCGTTAATGCAATTTCATGTTCTTCTCGAAATGCGTGCAGAATTTCAGTCATTTTAAGCCTCCAAATTGTTGGGAGATTGATCCTGGTTGCCACAATCCATCTTGGGCAAGCACCTGTTCAATTCCGTGCATAACGGAAAGTACCCCTAGATCAGATCCGCGGCGACCCATAACCTGCAATCCGATCGGGAATCCGTCTTGGAGTCCGCACGGCAAGCTACCTGCTGGCGTTCCGGCAATGTTTGCCGCCATCGGGAAACGGGTATGCGCCGTTGCCAGTGGTTGCGTTTCGGATCCGAGATCAACGGGTGTGAAAGTGTCAGATCCCAATGGTGGAGGCAAACACGGCAAGGTGGGCGTAAGCAGAATCGGGGTCGATGCAAATAGGTTGTCAAACCATTGTGCAAGTTGCACTCGCACCCGTAGAGCCTGAAGGTGATCCGCGGCGGACACTTTTGCTCCCGCTTCCAATAATTCGGAGACTTGTGGATCAAAAAGTTCCGGGTGTTTCATGCGATCTCGATGAAACGCAGCAGACTCAGCCATCATCAAAATAAACCCAACAGCTTCTAATAAGTCCGGGTCTGGCCAGGGAACATCGATGACGTCAACACCACGTTTTTGAAGTGCTCCGATCGTTGCCTCGAATGCTGTTCGCACCGAAGGGTGCATGGGCTCTAAGACCTGACGAGGAATGCCAATGGTGGCAGGAAGTCCGGCTACCAATGGTGTCGCTGGATTCGGTAATGCAGCAATAACCCTATGCATGATCGCGACATCGGACACGTTTCGTGCCATTGCACCGACGTGATCGAGTGACCAAGCAAGCACCGCAACACCATCAGTGGGGACACTTCCGTGGGAACCCATGAATCCAACGGCACCGCAGTACGAAGCGGGAATGCGGACTGAACCCGCAGTGTCAGTACCAATTGCACCGGGCACCATGCCCGCACCCAGCACTGCACCGGATCCACCTGAAGACCCTCCCGGTATTCGATCCAATTGCCACGGGTTTCGAGTTGGAGGTGTCGTACCGCCAAATGCATATTCGTGCGTTGTAGTTTTGCCAATGATGATCGCGCCAGCATCACGCAATCGAGCTATCGCGGGTGCATCGTTGTCAACCGCGTCTGGTAAACCATGTCCGGATCCGCATAGTGTGGGCATACCATCAACGTCAACTAAGTCTTTAACGCCAATAGGGATTCCCATTAGTGGTTTGTTTGCGTTGTTGCCTGCTAGAAGTTTGTCGCACTGTTCGGCTTGCTCAACGACGTTAGGTGCGATCGTGACCCAGCCAAGAACAAGTGGATCACGCTGATCGATTCGCTCGATGAGATCACGGACAAGTTCCTGTGCCGTGAGTGAGTCACCTGCGTATGCGGCACGTAATTGAGTAATCGACGAATCAGCTGGAGCTACTTGCTCACTGGGCTGCGCACTAACAGCAATGGGAGTCCCAACTTCATGCTGAGCAAAAGCCGCTAATCCTGGTTGAATTGAATCCTCAACGGGGATCGTATTTACCAGCTCCGTGAATTGATCGAGGATGCTCATGGGCTTGGCCATTGATAGCGGATGATTCCCGAATCGGATTGTGCTTCAGATTCTGATGACTGCAGGTTATGACGCCACCGCCGATTGGTCACATCGACTTCATCGAATGCTCCGATTGATCCAATTGGTTCGATTGGGTTGATTGGGTTGTCTCCTTGCCACGGTTCACACGATGGCTTGCTCAAAGGTTCTCCCCCAGAAGTCCACCGAGGAGCACCGCCAAACCATGCCACTGCGAGAGCCCCGTGCGGGGTAAACGTCTCTCTGCGGGTGATGCCTCCCGGCACGATGAACCCTTTCGTGGACGTCCAGGCCTGATCATCGAGAATTATTTCTCCTTCGAGGACAACAGCATGCTCAGCACAAGAGTATGTGCCAGTGCCTCGTTTCCACCCCACGGGAAACTGCACTAACAGACAACTAGCCCGCGAGTCAGGATCGGCGTGAAGGAGGTAGGTGTGAAGCGGCAGATTGGCATCAAGCACCGGGGTTTCCGCCAGTTTAGCGACCAATTCCTCCAGACTCGTCCACGAATCTCCTGGAGCATTCATCCTGCAAGTATAAACGTCAGATATTTAATTTTATTGCGTTTTTACTCAAAGGCGACCTTCTTTGTTGCCCTCCAAACTAAACTCTGACGATGCTGTGTCCGCCGCAATGGTGTGATCCATTCCCCGGGCTGGCGCCAACCCGGCAGCGAGTCGAACAAATGCTGGGGCGAAAACTCGGATATGAAAATGAGGTCATTGCGACCTTGCCTCCATCAATGGGGCAAGCAACCTGGTCAAATATTGCCGCTAACGCGGTGATTGCAGGTTGTGCTCCCTCTGACTTTATGGCCGTCGTTGCTGCAGTGAGAGCTGTCGCACAGCCTCGTTTTTTACTCGACCAGGTGATCACCACCGTGCATGGGCTCTGGCCCATGGTTTTTCTCTCCGGTGAACCTGCTTTGGGCCCAGACCGAGACTGGGCTCGAGAAGGAGATGCCCTGTCCGGAAGCACTGGATCAGCAGCCCGCATCGCCAGGGCGCTTTCCCTCGTTCTGCGCAATATTGCGGGCGGGTCGCCCGAGACTTTTGACGCTTCCACCATGGGCCGACCCGGAAAATTAATGTTTGGATTTGCCGAAAACACCACCATGTCACCGTGGGAACCCTGGCAAGTTCGCGCTGGCTGGGCATCCGGTGATTGCATCGCGGCCACCTACGCCGCAGACTCAACTTTGTGCATTGCCGACATGGGTCACGACGATCCTGACATTCTGTTGTCAACCATCACCGACAGCATTTCAATTCCCGGGACCTATAACGCATTTTTCCGAAAGGATCTATGGCTGCTCATGTCACCCACTCATGCTTGGATTTTTGCGGAAGCGGGATGGAGCATTGCTGACATCGCACAGGCAATCTCAGAACGAGCAACTCAACCTTATGGTCGATTGCGCGGTCGCGGACTTTTTGGATTTATCGATACGCATCAAGCACCCACGTGGTTGCGTCCAGAGCCAGGCAATACTGACTTAATCAGCATTGTCGATGACCCACGGCGCGTTCAGATCGCTGTTGTTGGGGCGCCCACCGGTGGCTACACAACTGCAGTTTTTGGCAGTGGTGTGACTACAACGGAAAAAATCGAACATGAATAATCACACTGATCTGATTTCCCCGATGGCTGCTGGTCAATCTCCACGGCGTAGCGCCCCACATCTACGCGAGCTTTTCGGTGAAATTGTGCTCAGCGACAGCATGCTCAACATCAACGCAGGGTGGGGTGCATTGATTCTCGATTCTATCGAGGCCGCAATTTTTGAATCAATCTCAGGTTCTACTTCACCTGTCGGTGTGTCCATTACGCGAATTAGCCGGCCGCAAATTGGCGAGCACCGCCCGCACGAATGGATCGATCACCTTGTTGCCGATAACGTGGCAGCTGTTGTTGTCACTGCTGGGGACTGTGCGACGTGCACCTCCCGCGCACTGCGAGAATGCATCCTCGCTGAGGAGGCAGGAATCCCAGCGACCGCTGTTGTTCCTCAAGGGTTAAGCGAGATTATTCACGCAACACTTCGGTCATGGGGAAGACCAGATCTCCGCATTGCCACTTTTGAAACACCACTTTTCGCACTTAAGCGTGACGACTTTCCCGAAGTGATGCAGTCAACGGCGACCGCTGTTATTTCAATCTTGACCTCACCCTGAATTTAACTTCCGGTGAGCTCTGCAATCATTTTAAGAATCTGGGTTTGACTTGCGCGAGTATCTTCAGCAGAAAGCCCGTGTGTTGGGGGAGTGATCTTGATTGTGGTTGCAGAACCCTCATAGGCCGCGATTCTCTCCATCGCCTGATCGGGAGTGCCCGCCACGGTCAGTGCATCGACCATGTGATCAGGGACATAATCGCCGAGATAATCCGCACCGATGCCACTCCGGAATGCTTCAATAACGGTTGCTTGTTCCTTGGCCAGCCCGTGGAAATCAAAGAAGTCTTCATAGGTCTTGACCGACGCATAAAAACCAACTGTTCCCGCTGCCCAGCGGCGTGCTCGAGCACCATCGGAGTCAACGGCACATAGTGCAGAGACAACAACATCGACGCGATCTTTGGGACGTTCTGCGCGTTCCATGCCTTCGTGTAACCACGGGACGAGTTGTTCGTCCAGATAGCGTGGACTGCAGAGTTCATGGCTAATCCAGCCATCACCGATTTCGCCGACCATTTTGGTCATTGCTGGGCCCATGGCGCCTAGATAGATCGGAATTGTGGTTCGAGCTTGAACAAATGGACGCTCATAACCGCGGATGTGCATCGGCTCATACTCGCCAGGGAGATCAATGGTCTCGCCGGTTCGGGCCGACGCGATGAAGGCCCTGATGTTGCGCACAGTTTCCCGCATGTGACCTACTGGCTTACCCCAACGCGCGTTGTGCCATAACTCATTAAGTCGTTGTACTCCTGAACCAAGACCAAGAATAAAACGGCCCTGGGTCATTTCATCTAGATCCATAGCTTCCAGAGCCGTAACCATTGGGCTTCGAGTAAATGCGAGGACGATCGCTGTTCCCACGGTGGCCTGGTCGGTCGCCGCAGCAATAGCCGCCGCCGAAATAGTGGCGCTGCGATGTAGTTCGGGTACCCAGAGAACTTCGGCACCCGCAGCCTCCGCCGCCTGTGCAGCCGAGACCATTTCGTCCATCGTCTCGCCCCACGGGCCGTAAGTGATTTTCAGGTTCATGGGATCTCTCTTTCGGGGCGTTTAAGGTCGCCGGACAATACCCACAATAAAACGTCTGAGGTTTCCTGTCAACGTAGTTCGAGAATTACGCCGCTTGCTAAAACTGCTGTTGCAACAGACCCTCGCGTTGTCGGTATGGGATCAGAAACAACTACACCAAAAGTACGAAGGGCACCGATCGCTTCATCCAGGTCTGCGAAGGGCATAGGCGCGATCACGTGCGGAATATCCGAGCTGAGCGTCGATCCACCGACGCTCTCCAATAACTCAAAACGTGCACTGCGCCGGCTTGGGCCACGCATGAGCACCATCTGAAATGCACTGTCCGGTGGCAAATCGAGTAATCTCTCAACTTCTGGGCCTGAGAATGTTTCATCCATGGCAATGTCAGCACCAAGACCCTCAACCATCGCGGCGCGAGGGGCATCGACGGAGTCGACTACGACGACGAGCGCAATCATCTCACTGGTTTCTTCGGAGTCATCAACTCCCAGTACGCATCTATGTTGGCCCGGGATGTACTCGACCAGTGCATGAAGCAGGCCCTGGGGCCCCTCCAACATCACCTCGGTGACTTCAAAATCTTGACCAAAGAGTGGGTACTTCTGAGGCTCAGATCGAAATGTCCAGCCAAGATCCTTGATCCGCTTCACGGTGGTCTGCATGTTTCGGACATAAAAGTCCCATGCGTATGGTCCCGGCTGATTGGGCAATCGCCCGCCATGAACGACGGGTAATTCCGGGACACTCACTATCCGAATTCCACCACCGTGCGCCCGCGGTTTTCCCAATTCGACAACTTGCAGATCTGGTCCGTTGGGAAGTTTCCACACCTGCCGCCACGGCTTCGCCGGCCACACCGATTCCGAAATCACTTCAAATCCCAGACCGTCCCGATAGAGAGCGACCGCTTCAGCGGCCGCAGGCGTGCACAATGTGACGGGATCGATACCATCGAAGACCGGATTTATAGGATTTGCTTTCTCACTCACGGCCTAAACACTACATTAGGAACATAAACACAGACCCTTAACTTCTGAATGGAGAAAGACATGGCGCTCACCTTTAACCCTTCGAACCCCACGGCCCTGGTGGTAATTGATATGCAAAACGGCTTCTGCGATCAGAAGGGCTCTGTCGCGCAGATTGGGCTTGACATCAGTATGTGTGAAGCAGCAATTCCCAATTGCGAACGTCTTGTCGAGGCGGCGCATAAGGCTGGCGTTCAAGTGATTTACACGCGTTTCGTTTACCGAAGCGACTACACGGACGGTGGCGTAGTTGTTCAACACTTGATTCCAGCACTTGCCGAAGTGAATTCACTTGCCGAAGGAAGTTGGGATGCGGATATCATCCCAAGTCTGGTTCCCGAACCCCAAGACATCATCATCGATAAAAATCGTTACAGCGCCTTCTATGGGACTCGGTTGGAGACGTATCTCACCAGCATGGGCATACATCAACTTGTGTTGTGCGGTGTTACCACCAACATGTGCGTTGAAACAACAGCCCGTGATGCAAGTGCTCGCGACTACCACACTTTCATTGCCGGAGATGCATGCGGAGAACTCGAGCGCCACCGCCATGACGTCGCATTGCAAACACTCGGATTTGGATTTGGCGCGGTAACCACCACAGACGACATTATTAATGCATGGTCTGCGAAGAAATCAGTCGGCGCAGCCAAATAGCGAGCCAACGAACTCGCACCTGCACAGGGGACATACCTAGATGTCCACTCCCCTGTACAGGTGCGAGTTGTTTTGTTGTAAGTACTTACGTTAGGCCTGCCACTTCGGATCTATTGGCTCGGGTCGTGGAGTACTCAGCAGGGCTGAATCTCGCTTGTGCACCATAAATGTGCGCTTGAATGAGCAAACTTCATTACCGTGTTGGTTCAGGGTACGAGTTCGGACCGTAACAACACCTGCGTGAGGTCGCGATGATGATTCACGCTTTTCCAAGACCAATGACTCTGACCAAATAGTGTCATCGGCGTAAACCGGATGCGTCATTTTGATTTCATCCCAACCAAGATTCGCAATCGCGTTTTGAGTGAGATCTGTGACACTCTGACCGGATGCAATCGCCAGTGTAAGTGGCGACACAACGAGGGGCTTTCCAAACTCGGCCTGGTTGCCATACTCCACATTGAAGTGCAGTTCATTTGTATTCATCGTTAACAAGGTGAACCAAGTGTTGTCAGTCTGTGTGATGGTTCTGCCAAGTGGGTGTTTATAGATGTCACCAACTTCGAAGTCTTCGAAGAACCGACCCTTCCACCCTTCCACATTGCGAGTGTCCACGATTTTCATTTCCTTCCTGGATCTATTCCACAACTGCAAATCATTAATGTCTGACATTAACCGAATTCGGTATCTCGTGCATGGTTTTTGGCCAAGTTTGGGCACCCACACTGCAAGTCAATATGACACTGGGGTGTACTAAAGGGCTATGCGAAGTGCTACAAGAAAATGGGCCCCCAGCCGGAGGCCCATCGCCTTACACGTGGCAGATAGTGGATTCGAACCACTGAAGGTAAAACCGACGGATTTACAGTCCGCTCCCATTGGCCGCTCGGGCAATCTGCCGTAATGCCTGCCAAACAATACATGTGTCGATACTCGCGGGTGCAGTTGGTTGGCACAGGCCAAGTATTCGTTAGATTGGCCTAACGGAAAGGAATAAACCATGGCGGATAGCAGTTTTGACATAGTTTCAGAGGTTGACCATCAAGAGGCCGATAACGCACTTAATCAGACGGCTAAGGAACTCTCCCAACG
>CAMCYV010000004.1 GCA_945885645.1 Bifidobacterium breve
TACCCCAGCGGATATCGGGCGTTCTTCGACGTCAACGTAATCCTTCTGTTTATCCCCTTTGTTGTAACGGTAGTCGCGACTGCACTAACAAAGCCCAAAGATCCATGGCGGGCTGCAATGATTGTTTTCGCGCCCACCATGATTTTGGCCGCAACAATTAACTGGGATCTCATTCCGATTGCACTCGTCGCCCTTGCATTTCTTGCCTGGTCAAAAGAGAAGCCGACACTCACGGGCGTTTTACTCGGTCTGGCCATAGCATCAAAGTTCTATCCGATATTTCTTCTCATCGGATTTATTCTTTTAGCGTGGAAGAGTAATTCATGGCGACCAACACTCAACATGATCACTGCAACATTCTTGACATTCCTTGCGGTTAACATCCCTTTTGCAATTGCAAACTTTGAAGGATGGATTCATTTCTACACGTTCAACTTTGGTCGATCAATTGATTTCGGTTCTTTCTGGTACGCCGTAACCCAAATAGGTCTTCCAACAATCCCGAACAATTTACTCAATTATGCGTCAACAGCATTGTTTGCACTCCTACTTATCGGGATTGCATTACTAGTCAAGAGGGCACCAAGTTCGCCAAATATTGCACAGATTTCATTCCTTATTCTCGCAGCATTTGTCATTACAAATAAGGTGTATTCGCCGCAATACGTGCTTTGGCTCGTACCGCTTGCGGTATTGGCGCGGCCTAACTGGCGCGACTTCTTGATCTGGCAGTTCGGTGAAGTCATTTATTTCATTGGAATTTGGTGGTTCCTTGCGGGATACGGAATTGCAGGATCACAAACACTGACACCTCAATGGTATGCAGCAGCCACCTTTGTTCACATTGCAGCGACGCTTTACTTTGCAATCCGGGTCGCGATTGACACCCAACACGATCAGACAAGAATGACAGAGTCGAAACGCGAAATGGTGAATCGAACTTCAGCCCGCACCTGATCACCTACGCGTGGCAGAACTGATTCGTTGTTCAACCACAACATAGAAACATGTTGGTGTGGGGGCTCGGCAAACCAGCGTTGTTTTCCGCCAATGCTAAACGGTGACATAGCTCTTCCGGCAGCATCCAGTGCACCAATCCCAAATGAGGTAACCCGCTGACGCAGGGATGTGGTGGGTGAGGGCGCACTCAAACCTATGCCGTGTGCGGTGCCTCCGCTAACGACAACGAGGGTTGCATTTTTACCCGCACCGCGTTGCCGGTAACCAACCTTCACCCCTTCAGAGACCGGGTGCACAGCCAACACAGTTCCAGAGGCGGACAACGCTGATCGATTACCGAGCCAAAGTCTGGTTCCCACACGAGCGCGCACGATCAACTCACTAACACTGTCTCGAATAGTTGCTAGTTCTGAATCACTGCAATGGGAAACCCAGATCACCGGTGCCGGTGGAGAGTGCCCCTCCCACACTGCAGTTTCCCTTTCCCACAAACCAGCCCATCGCATTACTTCAACTGCATGTGAGTTGGGTGCGCTACGTTCAATGGGTAGGTGAATAGCAATGCCTTCAACAAAGATTCGACCTGTTGCTAAAGCTGCACGGATCTCTGGGTTACGTAGTGCGCCAATGAGTTCAGATTCAGTAAACCCGAAGCGAACCATGGAACTGCGAGCTTCAAGAATTATGCGAACGCTTTTCGTTCCACTAACAAGATCCGTGAGTGCTTGCGGACTGGCAACGGTGCGAATAACTCGCCCAGCGTAAAACTTTTCACTGATACCCGACCATTGAAGGGCGGCGCTGGCATCACGAGGATCAAATGGTTGAAGAACAACAATGTCACCTCGGGTAACGTCAACAACGGACTCAATTTCAAATACCGTCCCAACAGCGATTGTGTCGGCGCCAAGATCCATGGCTGTCGCACCAAGCAATTCTTGACCCAGACCGTAGCCGTTTCCTTTGATCACGGGGACGGGCGAACTCCCACTCGCACTGGTGAGCGCATTAGTGACAGCGCGTAGGTGGGTGCGCCATTTTTCGCCATTTATTTGGAGGGTAAAAGACACCCCTTCATCATGTCAGGAACGAAGTGATCCGCTCACTAGCCTCGCCGTTGGTAGATCGAAAAAGCGCGCGCCCAAGACTTGCGAATCACGTAATCCCACTCGCCAACGTACTCCTGGGCAAAGCCTCCCGAACCCAACTTGAATGAAACCAATCCAAAAAGATGGTCTGAGCTATCAAGTGTGTTAGAGATTCCTCGAAGGTCATAGACACTGCAACCAGAAGCAATAGCCGACTTAATCATGGCCCACTGCAATGCATTTGACGGTCGAGCATCACGATCTGCAGTCGTCGAAGCACCGTAGGAGTACCACGCGTGCCCACCAACGGTAATCATGATCGTCGCAGCCGCAACGTGTCCTTCATGGCGAGCAATATGCAAAGTGAAGTGATCACCGAGCGCATCACACATTCTTTCGAAATACACCAATCCCCGTGGAGTGAATCCATCTCGTGCGGCAGTCTCGACATAAACAGCATGGAATGCAGTCAGGTCAGCGCGTGTCCCGATCGAGATCTCAACCCCGGACTTCTCAGCCTTGCGGACATTCCTCCGCCACAGTTGATTGAACCCTGCGAACACATCGGCATCGGTTCTACCAGCGAGTGGGACCTGAAAAACATAGCGTGGTTGTACGTCACCGAAACCAGCACCAACATTGACTTCCTGCACCAATCCCAGTGAACGCAATGAATCAATCACGCCCTCACCAACTGAGAACTCCCGATCCGCAATAACGTCACCGAGTAAAGAGACGTTATCGATTGACCCCTTGATCGTTTGTGCATCCCATTGACGCACGGCAACCGGTGGTCCCATCTTTAATTGAAAAGCACCACGTCCCTTGACATGTGAAATCAAAGGTAACAACCATGAAGAAAGATCGTCACTTGCCCAATCAATGATCGGGCCCTCAGGAATATAAGCCAAGGATCGTTGGGGCAATTTTGGAATCGGGCGGTAAAGAACAAGTGCTACGCCTACAAGTGTGGAGTCTTGAAACCAACCAACAGACTCCGGCCGCCAACCAACTTTGACACTTCCCCAAGCCGGCAGCTGCAGAAATGACACTCCTTGCGACCCGGAGGCAATCACTCCATCCAAGTAATCAGAATGCTGCTCTATGCTAATCCGACGGACTTCGAGTTTCATGCGGCACCGTCGGTATGCGAGAAATAAATTCGGGTGCCCACCTGTTAAGCCTATGCCTAGAACACATGTGAATATTCTCGGATAAGAATCCACACGCGGAAGCGACTCCCTATGCTAGATTTCACACATGGGAATTCTGTTTGTGCCACTCACACTGGTTTTAGCTTGGGTTTTCGCCCTCCTGAATTGGACAACTCCGTGGGGGGCAGGGGATCCGACTTTCAGCGAAAATGCATTGTCCTGGATGTTTTTCCTGCCCGCCGGCATAATGTTTATCACGAGTGGTTTCATGCACACCGTCCTGGCCAAGTCGACCGCAAAGAACATTGGATGGGTCACGAACGGATTCCAGAAGGAAATTGGATTTGTCAGTTGGGGGCTAGGTGTGGCCGGCCTTGTAGCCTCGGGCATGGGTACTGATGCCTGGATTGTCTTGACCATTGTCATTAGCTTCTTCTTGCTTCTAGCGGCAGCCCAACACATTTTTGAGATTGTGAAATCGAAGAATTTATCTCCAGGTAACACGATTATCTTGATTTATGACATTGGTCTCCCAATATCGCTGTGGGCGCTGCTGATCTCTAACGGAAGTTTTAGTTCCTAACTGAGATCAACAACAACGGGTGCGTGGTCCGAGGCGCCTTTACCCTTACGGGCTTCGCGATCAACGTAAGCATCACTCACCCGTGCAGTGAAGGCAGTGTTCCCATAAACCAAATCAATTCGCATTCCCCACCCGCGGTGAAATGAACCATTGCGGTAATCCCAGAACGTGTAGGGCTCACCCTTAAGTGATCGAGGTTTGACTTCACTCAATCCAAGACCAGAAAGATCAGTCAACGCTGCCCGCTCTGCAGCGGTCACGTGGGTTGAGTCAACGAATTTCGAAATGTCCCACACGTCAGCATCAGTTGGTGCAATGTTGTAGTCACCGATCGCGGCAAAGGGAAGCTTCGGATAAGCAACCAGTTCAGACTGAACCGTTGTATTTAAAGCCTTAAACCATTCCAACTTGTAGTTGTAATGGTCGTGCCCAGGTTCGCGACCATTTGGACAATACAAACTCCACACCCGAACGCCACCGCAGGTGGCACCAATTGCCCGAGGTTCTGCTGCACCCTCAAATTCAGGCTGACCAACTAAACCGCGGACAACATCGGTTGCACCCACCCGAGTCAGAATCGCAACACCATTCCACCGACCCGTACCGTGTGTGAGTGCCTCGTAACCGGCGGCTTGAATGGGCATGTGTGGAAACGCTTCATCGGTGCACTTCAACTCTTGTAAAGCCACAACGTCAGGCTGGGCGCCCTCCAACCACTCCACCACCCGATCAATCCGGGCTCCAACAGAGTTCACGTTCCAAGTAGCAATCCGCACGGGAGTAGCCTATTCCCCTGCGGGTTAACTGGGGTCGCTTAACTTCCAGAGCTAGTTGGCTTTTTACCGGGAACTCGGTTGACGCAGTCAGAAGATTGTCGCGATCCCAAGTCCACCGCACGCATTGATGAGTTGACGATCACCGGTGAGGAAGTGGGTTGCACCAATCATTTGTGCGCTGGCAAGGTGAATGGAATCCAGGGATCCTAAATGGGTGAATGGAAATCCTGCCGCGCGTTCAAGTGTCATGGAGTTTAATCGAATGAACTGGACTCCAGCGACAACGTTTTGGAATTGTTGCTCGAAGCCTACAGAATGCGCATTGAAGTCCCTAACACGATGCAGGAATCGACTCACTTCTAGTCGAGTTAATTCACTCGTCAGAAATACAAAGTCACGTCCGCGCGCACGTTCAATCTGCTGGGTGATCTCAGGGGAGTTTCGCTCAGGTGTGATTCGACTAACCAACATGTTCGTGTCGATGTAGCAATACTTCAACTGAGAACTGGTCAAAATCGATCCCGGTGTAATTCTTGAAGAATTTCACCAGTGGAGACTCCCGGCGGGAGGTTGACCTGAAGTGACTCTTCAACGTAGAAATCTCCGAATTGCGTCTCGGCCGGAATGATCAGGTGTCGAATTTCAGGCGGGTAACGAAGAAGTTTGTAGTTGGTGAGGTATTCAGCAATTGCTTCACGGGCGAGTACTTGCTGGGACTTCCCAGTCTCCTCGGAAAGAGCCCTCAGATGACTGGCCAAGGAGTCCGAGAGGCGAAGATTCATACTCATGTCAATATGGTACCAATTATGGTACCGATCCGTCGAATTGCTCACTCGAACAGTGTTGGGCCCGTGATAGTGCCGATCAATGGGTCTGTTTCGTTTGGGGATTTGGGGGCAACGCACAGCGAATCTGTGGGTGCAGATAACCTACGGGGGCAGAAACCCTCCTGTCACGGAACGACCGTGACCGTTTAGTCCGAAGGAGGTGGGTTAATTCATGCGTAAATACGAAGTCATGGTCATTCTGGACTCTGAACTCGAAGAAAAAACAATTGCCCCCAGTCTCGACACATTCCTTAATGTGATCAAGGCAGACGGTGGCACTGTTGAAAAAGTAGATTTCTGGGGCAAGCGTCGCTTCTCCTACGAGATCAACCACAAGACTGAGGGCTACTACGCCGTCATTGAACTGTTGTCGACCCCAGAAGCTGTCGCTGAACTGGATCGTCAACTTTCGCTCAACGAAGCTGTCGTTCGCACCAAGGTGATTCGTCCTAACTGGTCCGTTGCGGTTAAGGCTTCCTAATGGCTGCCGGGGATATCAACGTGACGGTTGTTGGCAACTTGACCAACGATCCTGAACTGCGCTTCACCCCCAGTGGCGCCGCTGTTGCTTCATTCACCGTTGCTACAAGTTCACGCTACTTGGACAAAACAACGAATGAGTGGAAAGACGGGGAACCGACCTACTTGAGGTGCAGTGTGTGGCGTCAATACGCCGAGAACGTTGCCGAGTCACTCACAAAGGGAACTCGCGTAATGGTTTCAGGCAAGTTGAAGCAGCGTTCCTATGAAACCCGCGAGGGTGAAAAGCGAACAGTGATGGAAGTTGAAGTTGAAGATGTTGGCCCCGCATTGCGTTACGCAACGGTGAAGATCAATCGAGTTCAGCGCACCGATGGTGGATTCAGTTCCGGCGGTGGTTCCTCTGCACCCGCAGATGATCCCTGGGCAACTGATGCACCTCCTGCAAACTTTGATGAACCACCCTTTTAATCACAGAATTATTTAAATGCTTAATCACGTTTATTAAACAACAATAACTTCGAGGAGTTAAGACAATGGCACGCGACAACAAGCGCCAACAAATGTTGGACAAGAACAAGATGGTGAAGGCTAAGGCCTGCGCTTTCTGCAAGAAAGAAGTGAAGGGTCTTGATTACAAAGACGTAAACCTACTTCGCAAATTCATTTCCGATCGCGGCAAGATTCGCGCCCGCCGGGTAACAGGCAACTGCACCCAGCACCAGCGCGATGTTGCCATGGCTGTGAAGAACGCCCGTGAAATGGCACTTCTTCCCTACTCAGCGGCAACGCGGTAAGTAAAGGAGAGACACAATGAAACTTATTCTCACTCAGGAAGTAAGCGGTCTGGGAACAGCGGGAGACATCGTTGAAGTAAAGGACGGCTACGGCCGCAACTTCCTACTTCCACGTGGCTTCGCAATTTCTTGGACCCGTGGCGGCGAGAAGCAGGTCGTGCAAATCAAGCGTGCCCGTAAGGTGCGCGAGGTTCGTGACCGCGATCATGCAAATGAAATCAAGCAATCACTTGAATCAATGGTGATTGTGGTTCCCGCAAAAGCAGGAGCAACCGGAAAGCTCTTCGGTTCAGTGACTACAGCCGATATCGCTGGTGCGGTTAAATCTGCCGGAAATATCTCAATTGATAAGCGTAAGGTGCACTTGACTGGCGCAGTCAAAACAGTTGGAAAGCACAATGCCACCGTCGAAGTTCACCCTGGCGTCACCGCAAAGGTTACCTTTGAGGTCGCAGCAAACTAGTAACTCAGAACACATAAGGGTGGGACTGGCTCGCAAGAGCAGCCCCACCCTTATTTTTTACTAGAGTCATTGTCATAATCACTTAATGAATACCCAATCCTCTGAGCCAGCTCCAACGACAGACGAGGCTGAAGTTCACATCCGTTTTCTTGCGGCCGAGGAATCCGGCGTTCTCGTTGACCTTGTCCGAGAGGCCTACGGCGACACTTATGACGCTGAGTGGGTGTATCAGCCCGATCAAATTGCGCACCGGATTAACACAAATACGCTGCGCAGTGCTATCGGTCACTTATCCGACGGCACCATTCTTGGTCACATGGCGCTCATGGTTGAAGAAACCACGGAGCGCGTCATGCATGCGGGGGTTGCCGTGGTGCGTGATGCAGCCCGGGGACATCATGTTTTTGAAAGATTGAAAAGATTTGCCGCCCAGTGGGCCACAGAAGCTGGTTACTTGGGAATTTTCAGTGAAGCGACTGCAGCCCACCCCTACTCACAAAAAGCAAACATTGCATTGGGTGCTCATGAAACAGGATTCTTACTGGGTTGGATTCCATCAACGGTGAGCAACAATGCAGCTCTAGATCCAGATGCCCACCGCCAGTCAGTTGCATTGTTTTATTTGAAGCTCAACAGTGGTGAAAAACGACCCATGTTTGTTCCGCAAAGACACCAAGCAATCGTGGCCTCCATTCTGGAGACCTCAGGCCTTCACGGTGAGATCGTCACGGCTTCATCTGAAATACAGATTGTCGATGAATCCGTTCTCACTATAGAAGAAAAAGATGACCACAACTCTGCAGTGATTCATGTTGAAATACCAGGACTTGACCTAGCGCGAGTCGTATCACTCATTCGCATAGATCAACTTGAGGTGAAAGGTCGCGACGCTGTGTACCTTGATATGCCACTGCAAGTTCCTCAGACGCAAATTGTTCTTGAACAGCAAGACAGAGACCTGCAATTTAGTTTTGCTGGAATCTTTCCCAATCGAGATCGCAATGGAGATGTTCTGCGACTGCAGTCATTCGGAGCTGTTGATCTACATATCGCTGACATTGTGACCGCGTCGGATCATGGGCAAGAATTGTTGGCGTACGTATTGAGTGATCTACGCGCCACTTCATAGAAAATTAAAGTGGGTGAGTAGCTTGGCCACTCACCCACAAACAATTAACAATTCCTAACTGACGGGTGCACCATACTTATTATCATCAGGGGTACCTTTGCTGGCCCAGAACACGATCAACACAATCGAACCGATGAATGGGACAAGCATGATGAGTAACCACCACGCTGAGCGATCAGTGTCATGCAAACGGCGGAAATATAGTCCCAACACTGGCAATAATATTGCGAGCGACCAGATCCCGCCCAGAATAAATCCCCACCCGATGGCGTTGTCAATAAGGTAAAGACCGACCGCGACGAGGGATACAAAAAGGATGAACCACCAAAACTCAGAGCGGCTTGCTCGACCGCGGAACTTTGCATAATTTGAAAACCCAGACCTCATTGCTTCTTTGTAAGACATATTCCTCCTCAAATTGAGGGTGTTCGAATACACCCCTATAAGGAACATACCGATAGAACCCGCCAAATCGCAGCCCATTTGTCCACTTTGCGGCAGTTACCGGCCATTGACCAATGACCATTGACCGAGTGAGAACCCCCCTCAATGCAGAGATTTCCAGAATAACTAGGTCATAGTGGGGGCTATTGATGTACCCAGCTGGGTGACGCAGAGGACTAAGAAAGGTTTAAACCCATGAGTGGATTTGATATTGCCGCGGTACTTGATGAAGCCTGGAGTTTGACCAAGCGCCAATATTGGTACTGGTTGCTCGTGATCGTGGTCGCGATAGCGATCCCTGCTGCAATCATTTTTGTTGGCATATTAGCCGCGCTTGCGGTTCCTGCCCTTGGCGGAATCGTGATCCTTATCGGAATCCTCGGTTTCTTTTACACTTTCCTCGGGATTCTGCGAAATGCGTACAACGCTTCGGAAGGCGCCAAGCCATCAGTGAGTGTGTTGCTGCGCTCCGATCGTTTCTGGTGGTTCCTTGTTGCCGGTGTTGTCTATATCGGCATTGTCACTGTCGGTCTGTTTGCTTTCATTATTCCCGGATTGATTTTCGCGTTTATGTTCGCTCTATTTCCCTACGCGCTTATCGGCAAGCCAGGTATGACCGGCTTTGGATCTCTCGCAATGAGTTGGGAGTTAATCACAACGTCGTTCTGGCGATTCATTGGATTTAGAATTGTTCTTATCGGTGCAACCGTTGCTATCACTCTTGTTGCTGCCTTAGCGCAGGGTATTTTAACTGGAGTGCTTGATTCTGATTCGAATGTTCTGACTTCACTCCTGCTTGTCATTGTGACAGTCGCAGCGTTGTTCGTTAATGTCTTCGTCGCAGCATTTAGTTACTTGGCCGATGCACTCGCCTACCGTCGTCTGTCCGGTGATGGTGAAGTAGTAAGACCTGGATAGCTAATAATTCACGCTTGCTTGTAATCCTCAGCAATGATCAAGGTAGGACCTGTGGCAGACCGAACCTGGTCCAGATCTACATCAGGTGCGGTCTCACGAAGAACGAGACCCTCGGGTGTAACGTCGATGACTGCCAAGTCTGTAATGATCCGATGAACGACTTTTCGGCCCGTGAGCGGCAGGTCACACGTATCGACGATCTTGTGCGTTCCATCTTTGGCAACGTGCTCCATCATCACGATAACTCGCTTGGCACCGTGGACTAAGTCCATTGCGCCACCCATTCCCTTAACCACCTTGCCGGGGATCATCCAGTTAGCGAGGTCACCCTGTGTGGAAACTTGCATGGCGCCGAGAACAGCAGCGTCAATGTGGCCGCCGCGGATCATCGCGAAACTAGTTGCTGAGTCAAAAAATGATGCACCGGGAAGGACGGTCACCGTTTCTTTGCCGGCATTGATGAGGTCGGGGTCGACTTCACTTTCATCGGGATAAGCCCCGGTTCCCAAGATGCCATTTTCACTTTGCAAAATCACGTTCACACCGGGTGGAAGGTGGTTAGGAATAAGCGTTGGCAAGCCAATCCCAAGGTTTACATACTGCCCGTCCTGGAGCTCTTGACCTACTCGGACGGCCATCTGCTCGCGATTCCAACTCATGGGGCGGTCCTCACTGTGCGACGTTCGATGCGCTTGTCGGCGGCCTGTTCTCCAGTCAGCGCGACAATGCGTTGCACAAAAATTCCCGGCGTGTGGACGAGTTCGGGGTCGATTTGCCCCGGTTCCACGAGTTCCTCTACTTCGGCGATTGTGGTTCGCCCGGCAGCTGCAGCGAGCGCGTTAAAATTCCTGGTACTTTGGTGGAAAACCAAGTTCCCGGCTGTATCGCCAACACTTGCTCGAACAAGGGCGAAGTCGGTGCGAATACCGTGTTCAAGAACGTACTCACTTGGTACGCCGTCAAGGTCAAATGTTCCGACAACTTTGGGTGCGGACTCAATTGCCACTGAGCCATCTGCGTTGTAACGAAGGGGCATTCCGCCTTCGGCGACTAAGGTTCCCACTCCTGCTGGAGTGTAGAAGGCAGGAATCCCAGCGCCACCGGCCCGCAAACGTTCAGCGAGGGTTCCTTGTGGTACGAGTTCGACTTCGAGTTCACCGGAAAGGTACTGACGCTCGAACTCCTTGTTCTCCCCGACATAAGAAGAAGTCATTCGTGAGATAAGCCCAGCTCGAAGTAGTAGGCCAAGCCCCCAGTCATCAATGCCGCAGTTGTTGCTCACCACCCGGAGTTCTTTTGGTGCCAACTTCAGAAGCGCATTGATGAGGACACTGGGAATACCGCACAGACCAAATCCTCCAACAGCGATAGTCGCACCGTCACTGATGTCGGAGAGTGCTTCGGCCGCACTTGTGCATACCTTGTTGACCACTTAGGCTTCCTTACAAACGCTCGAGGATTTGAAACTAGCCAATGCCCAAACTAGCGGATCGATTGCGGGCCGGGAAGAGTCTACTTCGGCTTTTCCGCAACCATTCAACTCTCCCTGTCTTTTGTGATTCGGTACCTGGGAAGTGCTCGTCGTTATTGGTTTAAACGAGCGGGTAGTTCGGCAACGAATGCGTCGGCTGCCCGCTCAATCATTTCTAGAACGAGGGCGAATCCTTCTTCTTTGTCGTAGTACGGGTCGGGTACATCCAGGTCAGGATGCACGTCCCCTAGATGACCGAGTTCGGGGTCAAAACTTCGCATCATGTACAGCTCGGGTTTCTGGCCACTTTCGCGGATAAGCACTTCGACGTTTGCATAGTTGCTCTGGTCCATCACCAAAACAATGTCGAGCTCTGCCATCCAACTCGAAGTGATTTGCCGTGCCGTGTGGGCGAGCTCGTATCCGTTTTGGTTAAGAATCGCTTGGGATCGGGGGTCAGCTTCATATCCGATATGCCAATCACCGGTGCCGGCCGAGTCGACGACCACCAGATCGCTAAGTCCCGCCCGATTAATACGGTCTCGCAAAACAGCTTCTGCAATCGGCGAACGACAAATATTGCCCAGACATACAGCTGTTATTCGCAACGGTTGTTTACTCGTGAGGTCAGACACCATGGCAGCCTAATAAATAGTTTTTCTCCACAGGCTGTGGACGCCATTCTGTGAGGAAAAAACCGAAAATCGTCAAAAATAACTGCCTTTCACACAGGTTATCCAAGAATACTCCACCAGATCGCGACCTGAGTCCACAGGGAACCCACAGTTGCGCTCACAGGGCAAATGGACACGGCGGTTCGCGGACCCTAACGTCAGACCTTCGGTGTTTACTGTTGGAAGTAAAGGGAAGGAAGGGGCGGCGTTGAGCGTAACCGAGCTACATATCCCGGAAGAACCGCGGGACTCTGCCTATTCGCACGCACCCGATCGAACACCACCCAATGACGAGGCAGCAGAGCAATCCGTTCTTGGAGCAATGCTGCTCAGCAAAGACGCAATCGCCGACGTTGTTGAAACAATTCGCGCGGACGACTTTTATCGTCCGGCACATTCAACAATCTATGACGCAATCGTGGACCTCTACAGTCGTGGTGAACCAGCAGACGCTGTCACCGTCGCATCTGAGTTAACCAAGTCCGGTGAAATTACGCGGATCGGTGGACCTTCTTATCTCCACACATTGGTTTCCATGGTTCCCACCGCGGCTAATGCGAATTACTACGGGCGCATAGTTCGTGAACAAGCAATTTTACGCAGACTTGTTACCGCGGGTACGCGCATTGTGCAGTTGGGGTACAGCGGCCAAGGCGAAGTAGATGACGCTGTCGACCGGGCTCAAGCCGAGGTCTACGAGGTAACCGAGCGTCGAACAAGTGAGGACTATTCGCCGCTGAGTGAGATTATGCAAGGAACACTCAGTGAAATCGAAGCGATCTCGAATCGTGATGGACAGATGGTGGGAGTTCCCACCGGTTTTGCTGAACTCGATTCATTAACAAATGGTCTACATGCGGGACAGTTAATTATTCTTGCAGCGCGTCCTGCCCTTGGAAAATCGACCCTAGGACTCGATATTTGTCGCAGCGCCTCGATCAAACACGGTCTAACAAGTGTGATTTTTTCACTCGAGATGAGTCGCAATGAAATCGTCATGCGTCTGCTGTCGGCGGAAGCACAGGTTGCACTTCACCACATGCGTTCAGGACAGATGAGTGAGGCCGACTGGGCGAAACTTGCCAACAAGATGGGTACAGTCAGTGAAGCACCGTTTTTCATTGATGACTCACCCAATATGACACTGATGGAAATTCGCGCGAAGTGTCGCCGTCTGAAACAGCGGCATAATCTGCAACTGGTTGTAGTTGACTACCTACAGCTCATGTCCAGTGGTAAGCGTGTTGAGAGCCGTCAACAGGAAGTCTCAGAGTTTTCTCGTTCATTAAAGCTCCTGGCCAAAGAACTTGAAGTTCCTGTCATTGCAATCAGTCAGCTCAACCGAGGGCCAGAACAACGCCAGGACAAGCGACCCATGCTCTCTGACCTGCGAGAGTCTGGCAGCCTTGAGCAAGATGCAGACATGGTCCTTCTCCTTCATCGCGAAGACGCCTACGACCGCGAGTCACCCAGAGCGGGCGAAGCGGACTTCATTGTGGCTAAGCACCGCAACGGCCCTACGGCAACTATCAACGTTGCATTCCAAGGTCACTACTCGCGCTTCGTCGACATGGCGCGCGACTCCATTTAGTTGTTGGTTGTTGTGGGGGAACTGTTTTCTTTAGGGGCACTGTGAAAATTCTGCACACTTCTGACTGGCATCTTGGGCGCACTTTTCTGTCCGAGAGCATGCAAGTTCACCAAGAAGTATTCATCGATTGGCTTATTGCACTTGTTGAAACGGAAGAGATCGAGCTGGTGGTTATTGCTGGAGACATTTATGACCGCTCAGTTCCCCCTACGGAATCTGTGCGACTTTTTGACCGTGCTCTCATTAGCTTGAGTGCCGCGTGCCCGGTATTTATCACCCCCGGTAATCATGATTCAGCGGTCCGGCTGGGTTTTGGTAGTGGGCTCATGGCTGCTAACGGTGTTCATATTCGCTCAGAGATCTCCGACATTGGTGTCCCGCTGGAAGTTACCGGCCGCGATGGCACCCCATTGGTTGTCTATGGAATCCCATATCTTCAGCCAGAAGTTGTATCCGGACAATTAGAAGCGGAGCGCACTCATGCAGGTGCGCTAAACGCTGCGATGGAGCGCATTCGTGCCGACTTGGTTAATCAAGGAGACGCTCGAGTCGTGGTGGTATCCCATGCATTCGTTACGGGTGGAATTTCAAGTGAGTCGGAGCGTTCACTTGAAATCGGTGGAATCGGTGATGCACCTTCAAGTGTTTTCGCCGGCGTCGATTACGTTGCAATGGGCCACCTGCACGGAGCACAAGTGATTTCTACTCCGGAAAATACTTCGACGATCGTTAAATACTCGGGTTCGCCGCTGCCCTATTCTTTCTCTGAGGAGAAGCACAATAAAAGTGTGACGTTAATTGACATACCCACATCGGGTCCTATTGCATATGAAAACATCCCTACTCCCGTACCAGGCCCTCTGCTCACCATTACAGGTGAATTGGAATCTTTACTTAACGATTCGCGGTTCAACCAAGCAGAAAACTATTGGGTGCGAGCGGTTGTCACCGACCCCACTCGGCAGGAGCGAACCAGAGAACGTCTGATAGAAAGATTTGCCAACCTCAAGCACATTGAGTTCTCGCCACAAGGCGGCGCGCCGACACTGTCAATCCACGAACGACTCGACCCACAAAGCACGCCGCCGATTGAAATAGCCGCAGGATTTGTCGCACACGTAAGCAACGCCGAGGTCTCTGACCCGCAGCGAATTCTTTTTCAGGAAGCCATTGAGAGTGTCAATGCGAGTGACATCTCGCTATGAGAATCCATCGCCTTGAAATATTTGGAATCGGACCATTCAAAGACCGGCAAATAATTGACTTTGACGCACTGAGTGCTTCAGGTTTGTTCTTAATTGACGGACCAACTGGATCGGGTAAAACAACAATTATTGACTCCATCACTTATGCGCTGTTCAGCTCGCTCAGCGGGGAGGAGTCGGCCAAGGACCGCATGCGCAGCGATTTCAGTGTCGGGTCTGATCGCTCGGAGATCAACTTGGACTTTTCGGTCAATGGAATAAAACACACGCTCACTCGCGGTATCCCCTATTCATTTGCGAAAGCCAATGGTGAAGGTGAGACGAAGCGCGCAGCTACACAGTCTTTGATCAGATTTGGCGACGGTGGCATACAAGACCTAGCCCTAACCCACGCAAATGAAATAGGAAGCTACCTAGTAGACCTGTTACATCTGAATGCTCAGCAATTTCGACAACTCGTTGTTCTGGCCCAAGGTGAGTTTGCAGCGTTACTGCGCATGAACCCCAGTAAGCGACTCGAGTCACTGCGTGACCTTCTAGGAGATAGTTACTATCAGAAACTACAAACAGAGCTTGATGAACGCGGCAAAGCGGCTCAAGCCACCGTGAGTATGGCGCGATCGGCGACGCGAGACATTGCGGTGCAGATTCAAGGGCTACTGACTCCCACCGACCCCCAGGATCTCCATGACCAGGTGAGCGAACTCGTTGATGCAAGTGCGCCCGACCCTGCAGTTGTGACCCAGGCGGTCATCGCGCATTGTGAATCTGGCGTTGAGGCTGCACGAGCAGCTCTTCGAAGTGCGCAAGCGATTGCTCAACCACTTGAAATCCGATTCAGTGAGTTGGCACACACCAAGGCAAGTCTTGACGAATTTGTTCGCGCACGTGAGTTGGTGTTAATCACCAAAGCTGAACTGAGTTCTGGGGAGACCGAACTCACACTGGAGGAGATCCCAGCAGTCATTGCCCGCACTCGCGAGCGAATCGGACAATTGAAGCCACTGGTTGACTGGCAGTTGGGGCATTCACAAAGAGTTTTGCAACGTGAAGAATTGCTTGTTGAACAAGAAAAATACACATCCATGCTTGAAAAGTTGCGTCAGGAAATTGATACCTATCCGGCGGCTTCAGCACAGTTAAAGTTGGCGCTCACCGAGTCTCAACAAGCAACGATTGCCGTCGAACAATTGGAAGCGCGAATTAGTGCACAAGATGAGATACGTGAAAATCTCGAGAAACTTGCGTCCGTGCAACAGCTCGGTCATACACAAGAGCAGGCACTGCAAGAAAAAAAAGTACAACTAGATTCCTATGAGCATTCTGTAACAAAAGCAGAGTTGAGCCTGTCGCAGGCTATCCGTGCTCAACTTACTCAGCAGGTAGTTGTCCTGGCGGGACAATTGCGTGAGGGTGATCCGTGTTTGGTTTGCGGTTCCCTTAACCACCCACAGCCTGCAACGGTGGAAATTGGTATTGACGTTGTTACTGAGGAACGGATCGAAAAACTAGAACGTGATCTGGAGAGCGCTAAATCCACTCGTGACTCGCATGAGCGCGACCTCGCTGAACTAGGTTCAGAACTTGAATCGACCAAACTTTCCATTGCATCACTGAGTGGAATCTGTGGTGATAAATCATGGGCGAGTGTCGGTGCTGAAATCAACACCTTATATTCCGAAGTGGTCATCAAACGTGAGTTAGCCGAGCAATTTGAGCGACGTGAGTCAGAGCTGAATGAGCTGGAATTGTCTTTCGCGGAGAGCAAAGAATCTGTCATTAATGCAGAAAGTGCCAAGGAGATAGCCAGTAAAGCGCTCCTAAAGTTTGACACCGAGGAAGAACTTAAGGCCGCGCAGTTGGCTCAACTCATTGATTCGGAGATGAACGCGACTCATGAGCTCGACGAACTTGAGTTGTCAACAAATCGCCTCGCCAAGTGGCTCGAATCCAGTAGACATCTGGAAGAAATTTCAAAGTCTTTGACACTCGAAATGAGAGAACTAGATCCCATAGAATGTGAGAAGACCTTTTATGACCTGCAAGTTGAGCTGACGCAAGCCCGAGAAACGATTGAGCAGGCTGAGGAGGAGCGAACACTGTCCGAAAATTTGTTAAAGTCTGCGACCGCGCTAGTCGGCAAATATGTCAAGAATTCACAGGGAGTTGAAAAACTGGCAGCTGAAGTAAAAGATGCTGTGGTTCTTGGAGCACTCGTCACGGCGACATCTTCGATTAACACTAAGAAATTGACATTAGAAAGTTATGCACTCCAACTTCGGTTTGCCCACGTTTTGGAATCTGCATCAATTCATTTACGTAAAATGAGTAGCGGTCGGTTATCCTTTTTACTCGATGAAAGTTCCCAAGGACGGGGTAACACGGGCCTTGGAATAAACGTCATGGATGAAGCAACAGGGGATGCCCGCCCAACAACGTCACTCTCTGGCGGAGAAACTTTTTATGCGTCCCTATCCCTAGCCCTTGGTTTGGCTGATGTTGTGCAGAGTGAAACCGGCGGAGTCTCATTGGAGACCCTTTTTGTTGATGAAGGATTTGGTTCCCTTGACACCGATACGTTAGAGCGAGTTCTCGACCAACTTGATCAACTGAAATCAGGTGGCCGGACCATCGGGGTCATTAGCCACGTGAGTGAAATGAAGGATAGATTCCCGGACCGTATCGTTGTATCACGCGATCCCGAGGGACCAAGTCGAATACTTCAGGGGTGAGTCTGGGTACTTCAGGGGTGAGTCTGGGTACTTAAGGGGTGAACATAGGGGATTTCACCCCCGAGCGGCACGCTTGACAGTTCAATGTATATGTATATACTAATACATACAGGTATAGACATATACAATTGAATCAGCAATAAAAGGTGACACTGAACCGAGGAGGGATTCACATGACGAATCCATTTGTACGCAAAGGGGCCAGGGGAAGCGCTTCATTACTGGAGTGCCCCGCTACCAAGGCCCATGTAATCGACACTGATTTTTGTACCGGGAAATGCCGGTTCGTACTGCAATGCACCTGTGGCTCAAGCCACGAAACCAGGTATATCGACGAGGCCCTTGAATGGGTTGAAATGCACAAGGAACTCGCCGAACTAGCGGATCAACTACCTGAGTAATTAATGACAAAGAAGATCAGCCCAGAGAAAGCTGCCGCCATCATTGAAGTCGAAGAGGCGGCAGCCGAGTGGCGTGCAACCAAAAAGCGTGAACGGGAGGCACGTGAAATCTTGGCAACAGCGGTGCGCAATCACGTGGATTCAGAGACACTTTCAGAAAACAAAATCTCCACAATCACGGGTATTCCACGTATGACAATTCGAAAAATGATGGGGAAGTTGTAGCACTAATTGATCCTGAAGGATCGGTTGGAAATCACGCATTACCCATGCCTCTAATATTGGTGGATAGCCAATGGAGGAATCACAGATGTCGATTAATCGCGAAAAACTCACTGACCTGCTAGAACGCGAACGTGCACTGCATCTATCTCGCACCACCACCTCCCAAGATTTGTATTCCCAGGCTGACAACCTTTTTGGCCGAGTGCCGATGACCTGGATGAACAAATGGGCCGGTGGATATCCACTTTATCTAAAGTCTGCTCGCGGGAATCGAATAATTGATGCCGATGACAACGAATACGTTGACTTCTCCCTAGGTGACACCGGGGCCATGGCTGGACACTCACCGGAGGCAACTGTCACGGCGGTAAACAACCGAATCGGTGTTGAAGGTGGAATCACAACCATGATGCCGAATGCTGATGCCCAATGGGTGGCCGCTGCACTCACGCACCGATTTGGTTTACCTCTCTGGTCATTTAGTTTGACGGCAACCGATGCAAATCGTTGGGCATTACGCATCGCCCGCCAAGTCACGGGTAAGGACAAAGTCTTAGCGTTCTCATACTGCTATCACGGCGCCGTTGACGAAACGTTAGTGCGAAGCGGACCCAACGGTGAAGCAATCCTGCGAGAGGGAAATGTTGGTCCAGCTGTTCCCATCTCGGAGACAACTCGCGTTGCAGAATTCAATGACTTGGAATCTGTTGAGCGCGCACTCGCCCACGGGGACGTGGCAATTCTTATCACTGAACCAGCTCTGACCAATATTGGAATCGTATTGCCCGAGCCTGGATTTATGGATGGCTTGCGTAAATTGTGCACCCAATATGGCGCATTACTTTTAATTGATGAAACCCACACGATCTCAGCTGGGTGGGGTGGTTGTACTAAAGCATGGGATTTGCAGCCTGACATTCTTGTTATTGGGAAAAGCATTGGTGGAGGAATTCCCAGTGGTGCTTATGGGTTAAGCCAAGAAGTTGCTGATGCAATCAATGCAGCGGAGGACTCGGACCTCGTTGACGTGGGCGGTGTTGGTGGAACACTTGCAGGAAATGTTTTGAGCACGGCAGCCATGCGTGCCACTTTGGATCAGGTATTAACCCCCGCCGCATTCGAACACATGATTGCGCTGGCAACCACTTTTCGCGAGGGCGTTGAAGGGGTCCTGAAACGATACAAAGTTCCTTGGTCCATTGCTCAACTCGGTGCGCGAGCTGAATACCGATTTGTTTCACCCGGACCTCGAACGGGAACTGAATCTGCTGCAGCCTATGACGCGGACATTGAAGAGTACTTACATCTATACATGAGCAACCGAGGATTGTTGCTTACCCCTTTTCACAACATGGCGCTGATGTGTCCAACCACTAGTCACGCAGATGTGGAAATGCACACAAGGTTATTTGATTCAGCAGTTAGCGAATTGGTCTAGATTCTGGCCTAGTAAAAGCTGAAGGGCGGTGTGATGATCACACCGCCCTTCAGCATAAATGAACCCGTTATGGCTTGAGAAGTACTGGCCCCTCAGTGCGTACCTGACCGTTTGCAGGTATCGCTGAGCAACTTCCATCGAGTTGGCACATTTGCTTGTACCGCTTCTTTGCCTTGAACATCTTTGTGCCAGCCTCGGAATAGACGATCTGATTGACCCCGTCTTGTGCACCGAATGTGCAGGTGACTTTCCGGTTCACTTCCTTGCAACCCCGGTAGGTGGTGCCAACAATCCATTCCTGCAAAGTGTCCATGGCAACGGCACCTGCAGCACCCTGGTTGTATTGGATTCCCCATAGGTCGTTGTAGGGCCCCCACTGGTACATGTAGACGCGGGAGATACCCAGACGAAGTGCATCCAGATAGGTGATCGCGGTCCAGTTTGCAGCTTTTGCGCCCTCAATGTCTTGCTCCGGATTTTGTGGACCCGGACCACCGAGACCGTAATTGTTTTCGGTATCCCATAGCGGCAAGTTGGGTGCACCCGCTGCTTTGAGGAAATCAATCCAAGCATTCGCGAGTACCTGGCGGTCATTGGTATCACCCAAAGAAGCCGGGTAGGTGTGCGCTGACCAAACATCTACCGGCCATCCGAGGGACTTAAGTTCCCGAAGGTATGCGGGGTAGAACTTCTTGAATGGTCCACCAAGGCGGGTGCCGGTGCTGGGCGCCACAATCGTTGCACTTGGATCGATACCTTTAATGATGTCGTAGGCGCGCTTGGTTAAATCGGCCAATTGCGCTGGGGTTCCCGTGAAAAAGGTGGACAAGTTTGCTTCATTCCACGGCTGGTAAATCTTGATCTTTCCTTTGTAGCGAGTGGCTACGGCGCGAACCCAATTATCCCAATCAGCCATATTTGACGGGACGCCAGAAGCATCGGGTGCGGGAAGGGCTGTGGGGTTGCGCTGACTAGTGGCCCAAGCAGGGGTACCGGACAGAACCATGAGGATGTCAGTCATGCCGTTTTTATTGGCATTTGCCACCGAGTTATCAAGTGCGGTCCAGTTAAAAACACCTTTGGAAGTCTCAATATTGGCCCAAGCAGTTGCGTTGTCCCAGAGCCTGATGGACCCAAACTCAATGTTAGGCCAGACACCATTCTGGGCATCTTTGACGTGTAACCCGAATAGGGAGTCTTTGATCACCGTGCCTTTGAGATTGTTGGCAGGGTTGCCAATCGGTGCCGCCTGAGCTGTGGTAGCCAGCGGGATAACAAGGGCTCCAGCAATGAGGCAAGCGAGTAGATTTCGATTTCGTGTGCGCATGCCTCCAGTCTGCCATGGAGTCACAAAAAATGGTTGGCAGGGGTGTTCGTTAACCCAGCCGACTAAGGGCTACAACGGTGACGTCATCAGTGTGCCAACGTGGGGAAATCTCACGAATATGGGCTACAAGCCGTTCCACAATTTCAGCCGGGTTCTGTCTCACGGGTGCATCAAGGCCCCGCAGAAGCCGAATGACCGCTTGGGTTTCCACAGTAGCGCTGTGCGCACCTTGTCCCTCAAGGAAACCATCGGTAACCCCAAGAACAAGATCCCCCGGTGTGAACGGATGAGTTCGGACTTCCCATTCACCACCAAGGGATGAGATAAGAGGACCCGTTGTCTCCAGATTGAATAGTTCTTTATCGTGAGTGATTCCGATACCAGGTGGGTGACCGGCGTTAAGCCAATGCAATTCATTTGCTTCAACATCGACCAAGATCAACAACGCGGTTACGAATGTGTCATCGTTCTTTGTTGATTCTGCTGCCAGCTCGACGGCATCGATAAGGGTGAGTCCTTTCGATAGTGCCGTGCGAATGATTGCCCGGATACGCAGTGCCACCACGCTGGCGGCAGGTCCGTGTCCCGAAACGTCGGCAATCATTAGGGCAACTTGAGTGTCACTCAAAGGGATGTAGTCCCAGTAATCGCCGGCGAGTACGCCTTCAGCGGTTGCTGCCAGTCCTGCTATAGCGATACCCGGGCAATGCAGCGAACTATTCACCTGCATTTCATTCCTGATCGCAGCAACAAGAGGGGCGTCCTGGGTTAATCCTTTCCGAGCAGCCGATGCCTCATCAATTTCGCTGACAAGTTGACGTCGCAGTAACTCTGCATCCTTGGCCAGTGATGCCAACTCGGGTGGACCCACTGGCTCGATTGGATGAGTGTGCATTGGGTCGCGCGTTGAAAGTTGCAGATCCTTGCGAATATCCATGAGTGGGAAAATTACCCAACGTTGGAAGTAGATGAAGTAGGAAACAAACCCGGCAACGAGTAACAGCCCGCCGAAAATCAGGAGAAATCCAAGTGTCCGGGCACTTCCAGCAAGTTCGTTACTAGCCTGTGTTCGCTGAACGTCAATTTCATTTTGTAACGCTGTTGTTGCGGCAATCATCGAATCAAATGTTTCCCATGCTCGAGCTTTATTCGTGCTGCGGGCAGCTTTCGGTTGTCTCCCGTCTGCCATAGCTTCTAGGGTGGGTTCAGCATCAGCACTCACCCAGGCACGCTGTGCCGCCGCAGATGACTCCACGAGGGCTGTGAGCTCGGGATAATCAGTTCCTAGGAGCTCATAGAGATTGTCGGTCATGACATTTGTTGTCGAAATCGAACTTTGGTACCCGGCTAATGGAGTCTCGTTACCCGTCAACACGTAGTCGGATAGATCACCAGAGGCAGCAGTTTGACCAAGAAGGAGTGAGTCTGCCATCTGCGATGCGGGAGATAGCAGGTCATTGATTTTTGACTGTGAATGTGAAACAGACAGGAACGTGGTGATCACCAAAATGAGTCCAAGAATGATCACTCCGAGACCGGTGCCCGAAGCAATGAGAGCTCGCCTGCGTAGGGTCATGTGACAAGTTTACTCAACACAGTATTTAGTGACACGGATTTTGCCGTTATGGGTCATAGGCTTTATGTGTGAGTAACAGAATCCCAAAAGCAACCTATGAAAAGGCACTTCTCAAACTCCAAGCGGAATTGGTGACACTACAAGAGTGGACCAAGGTCGAAGGAAAGCGAATTGTGGTGATTTTTGAGGGGCGTGATGCTGCGGGTAAAGGTTCCACAATTAAAAGGTTTACTCAATATCTCAACCCCCGGCTAGCCCAAATCGTGGCCCTTCCGACTCCATCGGAGCGCGAGAAGGGTCAGTGGTACTTCCAAAAGTATGTGAATCATCTTCCAACGCGAGGCGAAATTCGATTTTTTGATCGATCCTGGTACAACCGCGCCGGTGTTGAAAAAGTCATGGGCTACTGCACAACAGACGAGTACCGAAGATTCCTCCATCAAACTCCAGTATTTGAGCGAATGTTAATCGAAGATGGAATCATCCTGCGGAAATACTGGTTCAGCATCAGCGATGCGGAACAAACTCGCCGGTTTGAATCGCGGATAAAAGATCCCATGCGACGATGGAAGTTTTCACCATCGGATTTAGAATCCGTCAAGAAGTGGGAGGAGTACTCAAAAGCTAAAGATGAAATGTTTGTTTACACCGATCTACCAGAGTCGCCGTGGTTCGTTGTTGAAGCTGATGACAAGCGTGCAGCCAGACTTAACTCAATTCACCACTTCTTAAGCACCATCGACTACTCAACCCCCGAGCTGAAAAAGATGGCCCTTCCTAAACGCCCAGCCGAGTCTGACTACGTTCGCCCACCGAGGGACTCCAACCGCTATGTCCCTGACTTTGCAAGCACGCTGTTGAAGAAAAAAGAAACATCCCCTAAATTGGGTTTGTGATTAATAACGGTCCTCGTCTTCGTCCAGACCTCGAGGCTTTACCGTCTTACAAAGCCGGTCAGCGCCCAGCGCCACGATCGGACATTACGACCTTCAAGATCTCAAGTAATGAGAGCCACTTCGCGCCTCTTGCCAGCGTTCAGGACGCGATTGTTGCTGCCGCAACAGATATAAATCGGTACCCCGATCCATTTTCAAGTGAGCTTGTTGCAGCCATAGCCCAGCACTTTGAAGTTCCGGCCGAGCACATTGCGTTGGGAACGGGAAGTGTCGCGCTGTGTGGCCAGATAATTCAGTCAGCCGCCGGACCCGGTGACGAGATCATGTATGCCTGGCGAAGTTTTGAGTCCTATCCAATTTGGACTGGGATTGCGGGAGCACAAAGTATCCAGATTCCACTCAAACCTGATGAGTCTCACGACCTTGATGCAATGTTGCAAGCGATTACCCCGGAGACCCGGGTGATATTTGTTTGTTCACCAAATAATCCAACGGGTCAGATTGTTGACTCAGTTGAGCTCGAACATTTCATTGCGGCGGTCCCTAGCGAGATTGTGATTGTGCTCGACGAGGCATATATTGAATATGTCCCGCCAGAAAAACGAAGCGACTCAATTCGCCTGTATCGCGAGAATTCTAATGTTGTTGTCCTTCGTACTTTTTCAAAGGCATATGGATTGGCTGGATTACGAGTCGGTTTCACCATCTCACAGGAACCGATCACTAATGCCCTTCGTAAAACCGCTTTACCCTTTGGAGTGTCTTCAATTGCGCAAGCTGCGGCTATTGCATCGATCAACGCTGAGAGTGAGTTATTCGAACGGGTTTCATGGGTCACAAAAGAACGAAATCGCGTTGCCAGCGAACTTACTGCAATGGGTTACCAATTAAACCCAAGTTTCGCGAATTTCGTGTGGCTTCGACTTGGGACACATTCTGATGTATTGCATCAAGCTTTGGAGCAGTCAGGATTATCTGTTCGACCTTTTCCAGGCGAAGGACTCCGCATCTCAATTGGTGAAACTGAGGCAAATGATCGGTTTATTGAGGTTGCTCGGCAAGTCGCAAGCGAGTCCGGCGCTCTCCGGTAACGACAAGTGCTACACCACCGACCACTATTGACAATCCAATAATTACATCGCTGGTAACAGCTTCATTGAGAATCACTAAACCAAGAATTACGGCAACCACCGGGTTGACATACGCGTAGGTTGAGACTAATGACATGGGTGCGTTATTCAGTAACCACACAAATGCGCTGTATGCCAATGCTGAGGCCGCAACCATAAACCACCAGCCGATCCACGATTCTGTAGTGATAACGCCAAAATCCCAGCGCTCCCCGATGAGCGCTCCGACTACAACGAGGAAAACACCCGCCGTTGCTAACTCGATGACGGCTGTTGTCATGGGTTCTTTTGGTTGTTCGTAACTTGTTGACCGATAACTAAAAAATGCCCACGTGAAACTACCGAATGCAATAGCGATAGACCAGATTGCAACTTCAGCGGTACTTGCACCACCTACCGATGTCGTTCCACCCGGGAGCAGCATGAGAGTTAACCCGATGAGGCCGATTCCTACGCCGAGCGACGTGAGACGAGATGGGCGATCACCCGCACGTAGGCGAAAGAAAATGATCCACAGAGGCATAACTGAAGCGATGAGAGCTGCAATGCCCGACGGTACATACTGCTGTGCGAGGGTGAGAAGACCGATTGTTAGCCCGAGAATGGAAATTCCCATGAAAGCGGCGCCACGTGCCTGCGCCCGGGTCACATGAAAAGCGCTGGGACCTTTAACAAGTAGAACGATCGTTCCTAAAACTAAGGAAGCGGTAATAAAGCGTGACCCACTTCCGAGAAGGGGCTGCATTGATTTCACCATCAATGCGATGCCCGTATAAGTGGATCCCCAAACAATCCACAGTAAGATGAGGGGCCCCATAATCGTGCGGATCGGAGCTTCGGTTACTCCTCGCATATCGGCTGCCACGAGTGAAGCATGTCATTAAGGACCTAGTTTCCTGCTTTTGAGGCGGGTTACCACCGCATTCATCACATGTGGAGACCCAAAACAACATTTTCACAGAGTGCAGCTCGAAAATCGCCATGAATGTGTTGTGAACGTGTCAGGGTGTTGATGGAAGCGCGGCAATGAATTCTTCTACACGGGGACCGGATCCTGTGATTCGCTTCATTGTCACGTCAGGGTCTACTCGACCGCAAAATCCTTTAACGAAATCCGCCCACGAAATCTCGATGTGGGTCAGTTCACCGGTTGCATCTGTGGTGAAAGCTGCTTTTCCGTCAGCAGCGGTGGCAACACACACCGTCCCACCGAAGTCTGCCCCCGTGAAATCAATTTGCAGAGACTCGCCATGTGGTGCACCAATTTTCTTTCCCCAGATAAATGGAAGAGCTTTTAGCATTCGCCCGGCAGCGTTCTTAGCTGGATTACTTGTGAACTCACCAGGCAGTCCGACCGCAATTCGAACATCAAGGTCATGTGTCCAAATGTCGAATGTGCGCATGCCAAGGAACTGCTTCAGTGAGATTTCGCCGTCAACCCAAGGAACGGTCAATCCCGGGGAATCCTTGCCGAGGAAGTCGGTCAGGTTGTTGGCGTTCGTGAGCATTTGCTGAAGTAGCACTGCCGGTGGGGTCCCCCTGCGGTAGTCAACCCCGCGTTCGGTGAATTGTTGAGAGGGATCTTTGGCGTGGGGGAGTTGATCCCAATTTGGCTCATGAGCAGGCGGGGGATTTCCCGCGGCTAGCGAGTCAAGGTCAATTGTGTGAGCAACAATATCGGCAACCGTCCACCCAGGACAGGGAGTGGGGAGCGACCATTGCTCGGCGGTGAGTGAATTCAAGGTGGAGTAGAAGTTCAAAATTGCCTCTACGTAGGTCTTCATGGGATCAAGGGAACTCTTAGTCTCTGTGAGGTCGTCCATGTTCATATTCTGCCCTACCTTTTCCACCATTTAAATGGGTTTCGGTGAATCGGTTGAGGTCTTAGGCTAGGGAACATGGATGTGAGAGTTGCCGCCCTTCAAATCGACTGCTCAACAATTGAGTCGATGCCCCAGCGGGTCGAACGAGTGCTGGGTTTAATTGACGAGCAAGCAAGTGATTGTGACTTTATGGCGTTACCCGAGTTGTGGAATGTCGGGGCATTTGAATTGGAAGCTGCGCGTGAGTACGCCCAACCAATTGATGGAGCTCTGCCCACGGCCCTTGCGCAAAAGGCACGTGAGCATGGCATTTGGTTACACGGCGGATCATTTTGTGAACAAGATGCAGGTGCGTTGCACAACACGAGTGTGTTGTTTAACCCGCGGGGTGAACTGGCCGCCTGTTACCGCAAGGTGCATGTTTTTACTTATGCGCGGGAGCAGGAAACTATGACTCCCGGTAAGGAATACGTGATGGTGGAAACCCCATTGGGGTTAACCGGGCTTGCCACCTGTTACGACCTTCGCTTTCCGGAAATGTTTCGAGCCATGCGCATCGCCGGAGCCCAAGCCTTCGTCATTTCTTCCGGTTGGCCGGTACCTCGGATTGGTCAGTGGGATGCGTTATTGCCTGCGCGGGCTGTTGAGAACCAAGCCTGGATTATTGCCTGCAATGAAGTGGGTCTTCAGGGTAGGCACCAGTTGGGTGGGCACTCAGTAATCGTTGATCCTCTGGGAAACGTTCTCGCTAAGGGTGGAGAAACCGAGACCGTGATAAGCGCTGTGATTGATGTTCAGATTGGGAAAAATTGGCGCTCGGAGTTTCCAGTAATCGACGATCTCGTTGATTGCCCAGTTATCACCGTTTAGTCAGCTCTCCACCTGAATCACGATTACGGGATTCTCGTCCGGGTCAAGCCACTCAAGTATTGCTTTCATAGCTTTTTCCGGAACTGCAACACAGCCGGCAGTTTTCGTCCCATTGCTGACATGAAGGAAAATTCCACCACCCTGACCAGTGTTAGCACTTTGATCTGTTCGATTAATCCCATTCGCACCTTGGGTTATTTTCCCAGGGGGGAGATTGAAATCAACGACCGCGACGTAGTTGTATTGCTTGCGGTAAGTAGAGAGCATTTCGACGTAATTGCCGTAGCTTGCCCAATCCTTGTTTGCGGTTTGAAAAATATTGTAAGTACTAGGAAATTTGGGGTTGTAAGTCCAAGCATCATTTTTGTCGACCTTGACGTAGTTCAACTTGGTCCCAGGGTCGGACTTAATGCCAAATGCTGACGTGAAGGCATAGGTGCCGGTTGGTGTCTTTCCCGTTCCTTGTTTTCGATTGTTTCCAGGTACGAGGCCACCGTATCCCAAGATAGCCTGCACTGATTTCTGTGTTGCTTGCCAGGAATTCTTATTTCTTTCAAATACTTGAACGGTACCCACGGTTGATTGCCATGAATCAGCGCTCACCAACACCACTTGATTACTGTCAGTGATTTCGTCAAGCAAGGCTGGAGTGGCTTGGCTACTTACCGGAGAAACGAGACCAACAAGAATGATTGTGGAAGTCACCGTGGACACAACAATGATGGGCACCCGCAATGCACGCCATTTCTTGTTCATGTACAGCAAACTACATGATTAGGAAACCACAGGAAAGCCTGCATTCTCCCAACCGGTGATTCCAGATTCGAGTTCAAAAATGTTTTCAATGCCGGCACTGCTCATTTGGGCGACAGCAGACTGAGAGCGATTCCCGCTTTGGCAGTAGACCGCGTAGATACCAGCAGGATCAAGGTCCGCAATCTGATTTGCAAAATCTGGATCTTCAACGTTGTAGTTGACCGCCCCCTGAATGTGGCTCTTGGTGAACTCTTCCGGGGTCCGAACGTCAATTACCGTAACCCCGGCGGTGGCTACCAGTGCAGAAAACATGATTGCATCGACGCGCTCTGGGCCTGTTGAGGCTTCAGCAACAGTCTCCACCGGAGTCGATGCCGCTTCGGTGTCTGAACTTGAGCAAGCGGTTAATGGGGCGGTGAGTGCTAGGGCCACGGCCGCGAGGGCAACACCGAAGGTCGTGATTCGCATACCCCCGAGGGTATATCACTCGCTTCGAGTTCGGCCATCCGACCCTTGATTTAGGCCTGCTAGTCGCTCGTTGTAGGCCCTGAGTTCAGCGTCACCGTCGCGTTGCGCCTGACGGTCTGAACGCTTGGCCTCTCGATCGTCACTCCTTGACCACTGCACCATGATCGCAATAAACACAATCAATGCTGGAAATTCGGCGATCCCCCATGCAACTTGTCCGCCGAATACTGAGTCAGCAAGTGGATCAACCACCCAGTCCGGACGCACGACTCCGTACCACTCGATCGCCATGGGTGTTGTGCCCATCATCAAAATCACGCTGAAGAATGCGTGGACACTAATGGCAAGCAACAACAAAATGATGCGACCCCAGTACGGCAGTGGATGTGGCCGAGGGTCAATTCCGATTAATACCCAGTAGAAAAGGTAGCCGGCGAAGATGAAGTGTAATTGCATAACGACATGGCCGATATGCGATCCCATGAGCCAACCGAAGGCCGGAGTGAGGTAGAGACCGTAGAGCCCGACGACATAAATAAAGAAAACAAAAAATGGATTTGTCGCCAATGCATTAACTTTGCTGTTAAGGAAAAGCACCAACCACTCGCGGGGACCCCTTTCGCCAGTGCGTGAAGGTTTAAGTGCACGAAGTGCAAGAGTCGCTGGTGCGCCCAATACCAAGAAAATTGGTCCGAGCATCGTGAGTGTCATGTGATTGACCATGTGAAGTCCGACCGAAACTTGTGAATACAACGCAATCCCGGAATTAGTGCACCAAATGATCACTGAGATACCGGCTAGCCAGGAAACAAGGCGCATAACGGGCCATGCGTCGCCGCGCGTGCGCAATCGAATGTAACCGGCGACATAAAGTGCAGCGGCAATCAAACTTCCGGCGAGGAAAAATGGTTCAAGATGAAACCCAAGGGCAACGTTGGCCGTCGTTGGCGGTGCTGGGTACGGGTACCCAAGTAGGGACTCACCGAATGTGGGAAGGACTTCTTCAACTCGAGGATAAGCGCTGGTGGCAAGAGCAACACCGAGCCCAATAGCAGAAGCCATAATGAAAACTTCGACTACTGCAACTCTTATGAAACGCTTTCCTGCACCCGGAGCACCCATGGTTGGGAGTAACCGGCGTCGAAGTTGGTATCCAAATAATCCAAGCCCCAAGATCAGTATGACTTTGAGGAGAACTACTTGGCCATACCCATTGGAAAAAAGTTCATCAAATGAGTTCAGTCGGGTGTAGGCATTGGAGAGCCCACTCAACGCAAGAAGCACAATCGAAATTAGTGCAAGTGGTGAGAACCTTTCTAGTGCTCGACCAAGTGGAATATCTCGTTTAACCGCATGGAAAAGTAATACGACAAGGCCACCAACCCAAATGGCGGCTGCAACAACGTGGGCGATACCTGCGGTGAGGGCCAGTGCATGGTCACCGAGTCCGGCACCATGTCCAGCGAGTGAGGGAAGTGAAACTGCGATGAGAGCAAGCACCACACCTGCAGCACTGATGTCTGTCGTTGACGTGATGAACCCGCCCAGAGCAATAACTGCAGCGATGAAAAACACCAATATCAATGCGCGGGTAGCTGGGACATCGGTTGCGTAAGTGCTGACCACGCTAGGAGTGATCGCCTCGGAGAGTGATACCCCTAAAACATATGCCAATAAAAAGACCGCTTGAATCAGCGCGATGATCGCCCAAACCGCTGCTGACCATGAAGCGCGAATGACGTCTTGGCGTCCGGCGGCTGACAGCACGCCATCTTTGCCCGAGGGATCAAGGAAAGCGGCAGAGATCAAAAAACCAACAGTCAGAATCCCGGCAATGTCAGTGAGAATTCGGAGAACCGCAACACCCCAGCCAATCAGCGGACCAGTATCAGTGATCCCTTGCGGTGCCACTTCATAGCCACTGCCAGTAAGTATCAAACCTATTGCGGTCGCTGCGATGGCAAGCGCCACCACAATTGATCCGAAGATGATGATTTTCGACCGAGGAACCACTTGCGTTCCTGCACTTAAGGTTGTCTTCACTTTGAGCGATTTCTCCAAATGAAGTAACCGACAACAATGAGAGCTAGCGCGATAACTCCGAGTACCCAGCCGAGCATTGCTCCGGATTCAGATTCAGATCCAGCCGATCCCGATGAAGTGGAAGTTGGCTCAACGGCCGAATTTTCCGGTGAAGGAGTTTCCATTGTGGTGACTTGTGGATCAGTTACCAAATCGGGGTAACTGAAACTAAACGAGCCGGTGACCGGGTGTCCATCTTCAGAGACAATTCGGTAGGCGATCGTGTATGTGTCACCAGGCAGGTTCGCTGGCCACAGTGCAGATGCTGTTGCTTGCACACTCTCAGCGACTATTCCAGGGATCAGTTCACCAGCGGAATTGGAAACGGCCAATTCAGCCAT